>NZ_KV810969.1:17320-64054 GCF_001812965.1 Actinomyces sp. HMSC075C01 | reverse complement strand
GAAGAGGTAGAGCTCCTCGTTGAAGGTGACGCAGCCCGGATTCTCCATGGCTCCGAGGTTGTACTCCGGGACGAGCACGCTGTCGTAGGAGTCCCAGGGGAAGCCGTAGGCGTAGGCACGGTCGTAGAGGTCCAGGCCGACGCGGGTCAGGTCGAGGAGCTCGGCGGCATCGAGGTGCTCGGCCAGGCTGGCGCGGCAGGACCAGGACAGTGGGATCGTCAGGCCCGGACGGCTCGGGGACGTCCATTGCCCGGTCACTCGGTGCCAGGGGCCTGCGGCCAGTGCGGTGAGGTAGCTGGGCAGGGGTCTGGAGGCGGCGAAGGATGTCGTCTCACAGCCGGAGCCGGTGCCGGTCGGGGACTGACGGCTCGATCCGCCTGCTTGCGGTCGGGTGTTGGACATGACCGTCCAGCCGCGTGGGTGAGTGACCTCCAGCGAGAAGCGGGTCTTGATGTCCGGCTGCTCCATGATCGGCCAGGCCCGGCGCGCGTCGGAGGGCTCGAAATGGGTGTAGAGGTAGGTGGCGCCGTCGACCGGGTCGTGGAAGCGGTGCAGCCCCTGGCCCGAGTTGGAGTAGAGGCCGCGCGCCGTGATCTCCACCGTGTGCTCGCCCGGGTCGAGAACGGGCAGCTCGATACGGGCCCCGTCCCAGCTCACCGGGACGGGTTGTCCGTCGATGCTGAGGGAGTCGACCGCCTGCCCCACGAAATCCACCCAGAGGCCTTCGACGCGTTGCCTGATGTCCAGGCGCATCAGGCAACGCACGCTGAAGGCGGGCTCGTGACGGGCGGCGGCCCCGGTGATGTCGACGGCCACGTGGGTGGAGGGCACCTGGCACACGGAGGATCGCCAGGAGGCCTCCTCGTGACGCAGGTTCGTGGGGCTGTCTGAGCGGGCGGGCGCGGTGGTCGTCATGCGCCAGAATCTAGCGCTATGTGGTCGCGACTGAGGCCTCCACGAGACGGGTGCGAGGCCTCATCGGGGGTCTCAGTCCCACTTCTCCTCGGTGCGCTCGGGCGTGGCCCACAGGGTGTGGTAGACGCCCTCGACGTCGTCGGTGCGGTGGTAGGTGTGCGAGCCGAAGAAATCTCGCTGCCCCTGGATGAGGGCGGCCGGCAGACGCCGTGAGCGCAGCTGGTCGACGTAGGCCAGGGAGGAGGCGAAGGCAGGGGCGGGGACACCGGTGGTGGCGGAGGTGGCCACGACCTGGCGCCAGGCGGGCAGGACCTTCGCCAGGGAGGAGGCGAAGACCGGCGCCGTGAGCAGACTGGCCAGAGCCGGGTTCTCGTCGTAGGCGCGGGTGATGTCGTCCAGGAAGCGGGCGCGGATGATGCAGCCGCCTCGCCAGATGCGGGCCATGGCACCCAGGTCGATGTTCCAGTCGAACTGCTTGGAGGCGGTGGCGATCTCGTCGAAACCCTGGGCGTAGGCGGCGATCTTGGAACCGTAGAGGGCCTGCTTGACGGCGTCGACGAAGGCGCGTCGCTCCTCGGGGTCGGTCAGTGCCGTCTGCGTGGTTCCTGCAGCGATGTCGGCGGCCTGGACCGCGGCCCGCGCCGCGCTGGAGGAGGAGACCGCGCGCGCGAAGGTGGCCTCGGCGATGGCGGGCACAGCCACTCCCAGCTCGAGGGCCGTCTGGGTGGTCCACACGCCGGTGCCCTTCTGGCCGGCCGCGTCGACGACGACGTCGACGAAGGCCTCTCCGGTGGCCGCGTCGGTGTGGGACAGGACCTCGGTGGTGATGTCGATGAGGTAGGAGTCGAGCTCGGAGTCCTTCCAGGAGCGGAAGACCTCGGCGATCTCCTCCACGGTGAACCCGCCGACGTGGCGCAGCAGGTCGTAGGCCTCGGCGATGAGCTGCATGTCGGCGTACTCAATGCCGTTGTGGACCATCTTGACGAAGTGGCCGGCGCCGTCGGGACCGACGTGGGTGCAGCACGGCGTACCGTAGACGTGGGCCGAGATGGACTCCAGCATCGGCCCCAGGCGGTCATAGGACTCGGCAGTGCCGCCAGGCATGATCGAGGGGCCGTTGAGCGCCCCCTCCTCGCCGCCGGAGACCCCCATGCCCACGAAGTGCAGGCCGCGCTCACGCAGGGAGACCTCACGGCGCCGGGTGTCGGTGTAGAGCGTGTTGCCGGCGTCGACGATGATGTCACCGGGCTCCATGAGGGCAGCGAGCTCCTCGATCACCGCCTCCGTGGCCGCTCCGGCCTGGACCATGATGATGGCCACACGCGGCGTGCGCAGCGAGGCCACGAAGTCCTTCAGGTCGGCCGCGGGCACGAAGTCGCCCTCGGAGCCGTATCGTTCGATGAGCCTCTCGGTACGGGCCAGCGTGCGGTTGAAGACGGCGACCGCGTGACCGTGACGAGCCAGGTTGCGGGCCAGGTTCGCCCCCATCACCCCCAGCCCGAAGACACCGAGATCGGCTGTGGCCGGTGCGGGGGTGAAGCTGCTCATGGAAGTCCTTTCCTGTGCCGCAGCCCTGATGACGGCGCTGCGATTCCAAGCCTTGGTGGTGGACGATACTGGTTGCGCTCTGCCAGGACCCTACCGCGTCCAGTCCTCGCGCACGAGGAGCGTCCGTGGTTCAGACGTGTCCGCAACGGCGTGTAACGGCTCACGGCAGGCCTGTCCCTTCCGGGTGAGACGCCTCCGGGGGCGCTACAGTGACGTGTGCGGCGAGCACAAGTTCCTCGGGGCGGTGCAGTGGCCCTGCAGTGGCCCTGGCCGGGCCTCCGCTCAGAGTGCCGCTGCGCACCGACGACCCGTTGGTGGCGCCTGGTCCGCCGTTCGTCGAATCTCAGAAAGGCCGACGTGTCCAGCTCCGACTCTGCGACTCCGTTTCCGTCGTCGAGACCCGCGCGGGCGGTCAACCCGCTTCTCGACGCCCGTGACCTTCGCCTTCCGCGTATCGCGGACCCCTGCGTCCTGGTGATGTTCGGCATCACTGGTGATCTGGCCCGCCACAAGCTCCTGCCCGCAATCTACGACCTGGCCAACCGCGGCCTGCTCTCCCCCAGCTTCTCCCTGGTGGGGGTCGGCCGGCGCTCCTGGTCCGACGACGACCTGCGCGCCTACGTGGAGGAATCGGCTCGGGCGGGTGCCCGCACCCCCTGGCGTCCCGCCATCTGGGAGCAGCTGGCAGCGGGGATGCGCTTCGTGGAGTTCGCCTCCTTCGAGGATGACGCCGCCTACGACCGGCTCACGGCCGTGGTGGATGACCTGGATGCCACCCGGGGCACACGCGGCAACCGCGCCTTCTACCTGTCGATCCCCCCGGGATGGTTCCCGGCCGTGACTGAGCGGATCGCCCGCTCCGGGCTCGTGGAGGAGTCGGCTGACGCCTGGCGGCGCGTCGTCATCGAGAAGCCCTTCGGGCACAACCGCTCCAGCGCCCGAGAGCTCGATGACCTCGTGGGACGCATCGTGCGTCCCGACGACGTCTTCCGGGTCGACCACTACCTGGGTAAGGAGACGGTGCAGAACATCCTGGCGCTGCGGTTCGCCAACACGATGTTCGAGCCGCTGTGGAACCAGCGCTACGTCGACCATGTCCAGATCACCATGGCCGAGGACATCGGTATCGGCACCCGGGCCGGCTACTACGACACCATCGGCTCGGCTCGCGACGTCATCCAGAACCACCTGCTCCAGCTCCTGGCGCTGACCGCGATGGAGGAGCCCACCAGCATGGAGGCGGCCGCGGTGCGCCTGGAGAAGGAGAAGGTGCTCAACTGCGTGAACCTAGAGCGCAACGGGGTGCTGGACCTGGACCTCACCACAGCCCGGGGCCGTTACGACGCCGGCTTCCAGGGAGGGCTGCCGGTGCGGGGCTACCTGGAGGAGGACGGCGTCGCCACCGACTCCCGAACCGAGACCTTTGCCGCCCTGCGTCTGGAGATCGCCAACCGCCGCTGGGCCGGCGTGCCGTTCTACCTGCGCGCCGGCAAGCGCCTGACTCGCCGGGTCACTGAGGTCGCCGTCGTCTTCAAGCAGCCGCCGTTCCTGCCCTTCGAGTCAGCGGCCACCACGGCCGTGGGAGCCAACACCATCGTGCTGCGGATCCAGCCCGATGAGGGCATCACGCTGCGGCTGGCCTCCAAGGTACCCGGAACCCAGATGGAGCTGCGCGACGTCTCCATGGACTTCGGCTACGGAGCCACCTTCAACGAGGAGTCCCCGGAGGCCTACGAGCGCCTCATCCTCGATGCGCTTCTGGGTGACGCCCCGCTCTTCCCCCACCAGCGCGAGGTCGACCTGTCCTGGCGCATCCTGGATCCTGTCATCGAGCACTGGAGCGCCGGCGGGAGCCCCGAGGGCTATCGCCCCGGCTCCTGGGGGCCGGCCAGTGCCCACGAACTCCTTGCCCGCGACGGCCGCACCTGGAGGCGCTCATGATTACCACACTGACCGCGACGACCACCTCCCGGATCGTCTCCCGGCTGGTGGAGCACGAGGGGGCCTCCGGCTCCTCCCGGGTGCTGACGCTCGTGATCTCCACCGACGAGAAGGGCCTGGAGGATGCGCTGTGCGCCGCGCACGGTGCCAGCCGGGATCATCCCAGCCGAATCATCGCCGTCGTCAAGCCGCCTGAGGAGGACATCGGCCGCGTGACTCCGCGCAGTCGTGACGGACACGTCTCAGCTCAGGCCGGTGGACACCTGGACGCCGAGATCCGAGTCGGTCACGACGCCGGCGCCGGCGAGACGCTGGTCCTGAGGCCCTGGGACGAGGCGGCTCTGCACACCGACACGCTGGTGGTGCCCTTCCTCCTGCCCGACGCCCCGGTGGTCGTGTGGTGGCCAACGACCGTCCCTGAGATCCCCTCGCAGGACCCCTTGGGCCGCCTGGGCTCGACTCGCATCACCAACACCCCCGCACAGGACTTCCCGGCCAGGGCGCTGCGGAAGCTGGCACCGGTGAGCGTGCGCGGCGACATCGATCTGGCCTGGACCCGCATCACCCTGTGGCGCGCCATGGTGGCCTCTACTCTGGATCCGCTGCTGCGCGCGGGCGGGCTGCGGGAGGTGGTGGTGGCCGGCGAACCAAGGAACTCCTCGCTCTGCCTCATGATCACCTGGCTGCGGCTGCGGCTGGATGTGCCGGTCACGCGAGTCGATGAAGAGGGTTTCAAGGGCATCTCCTCCATCACCGCCAGAACCGACGACGGCGAGATCATCATCGCCCGCCACGACCTGGAGCGGGTCACGATCACGCGCCCCGGCTCCCCCGAGCCTCAGGTGGTCACGATGGCCCGACGCGAGCCGATCAGCACCCTCGACGAGGAGCTGCGCCGACTCACCCCCGACCTCGTCTACCAAGAGGTCCTGGCCTCACTGCTCGAGGAGCCCCTCAATGGCTGACTGCACGCCCGACGCCCAGTCGATCGCCGAGATCCAGGCGGCCGCCTCTGCGGCTGCTGCGCCGGACGTCACCGTGGTTCCCACACTGAACGACGCCGCGCTCAGGGCCTGCCAGGACACCATGCGGATCCTGTCCACGGTGGTGACGGACCGGGGAGTCGCCCACTTGGCGCTGACAGGCGGTTCCGGGGGGATGGCGCTGGCTGAAGCCCTCGCGCCGCTCATCGCCGCTCAGCCCGAACCGGTGCGTCGCGCCATCCACCTGTGGTTCGGTGACGAGCGCTTCGTGCCCGCCGGGGACCCGCAGCGCAACGATCTGCTGGCTGCGCCGCTCATCGCCGCAGGCATCAGGGAGTCTCAGACGCACCGGCTGGCCGCTCCGAACGAGGTCAGCGGTCTGGATGAGGCGACCGCGCGTATGGTCCACGAGCTTAAGTCGGCAGGTCTGACCCACGGCGGTTTCGATGTGGTCCACGTAGGGCTGGGACCTGACGCACACATCTGCTCCCTCTTCCCCGGGCACCCGGCCGCACTCGCGGTAGGAGTGCCCGCCGTGGCCGTGCGCAACTCGCCCAAGCCCCCTCCCGAGCGCTACTCCTTGACCTTCGAGGCCCTGCAGCATGCCGGCCGGGTCATGGTGGTGGCCGGCGGCGGAGGCAAGGCCGAGGCGGTACGCCTGGGTCTAGGAGCCCCCGATGTGCTCAAGGCACCGGCCTCGTGCTGCCGGGGGGATCAGACCACCTGGTACCTGGATGAGCCGGCCAACGCTCTGATGCCTGCTTGAGTCCGATCCGGTCGCCCTGCTGGCGCGCTGCGGGCGACGAGCCCACGATTTTCGTGTCGGCGGGTCAGGCTACCGTAGCCCTATGAACGCTACCGGCTGGCTTCTGGCGCGCCTCACGGTGCTCGGTGCACTCAGTGCGTCGGGGATGGCAGCCGCCCTTCCCGTCCATGCCGATGACGCCTCGCCGGTGCCCGCCCAGAACTCCGCGGCCACTGAGCTCACCGCTCTCCACGAGGCACCCTGGGACCGGAGAGGAGACTTCATCCTGTCCCCGAAGGCCTCTCTCGAGGCGCTTTCGGAGCTGCCCGAGGACGCTCCGGCCGCCCACTCCTGGGCGGAGGGAGGTTCCCGCACCGGCTGGTTCGGTGAGGCGTGGACCGACGTCGACGGCGACGGTTGTGACACTCGTAACGAGATCCTGGCCCGGGACCTGACGGACGCCGACTTCTCGCGTGCCGACGGCGTTCAGTCCCGTGAGGAGGGACGTGGCCAGGGTGCGGGTGTGTGCCCGGACGCCACCGTCTGGGCGGGTGTCCTTCAGGATCCGTACACCGGGAATAGGATCACCTTCACGCGTGGTCAGGGGACCTCGGAAGCCGTCCAGATCGACCATGTGGTACCGCTGAACTACCTCTACGCCCACGGAGCCTGGCAGTGGGATGAGCGCACCCGACTGCTGGCAGCCAACGACCCGCTGAATCTCGTCGCTGTTGAAGGCGAGGCCAACCAGGCCAAGGGCGCCTGCGGCCCGGCGAGCTGTCCCGTTGGTTCCACCGAGACCGGCAGCTGGCGACCGACCGGTCCGGGGGGCTGGTGGCCGGAGAACACCTCCTACCGCTGCACTTACGCGCGTCGATTCGTCTCAGTGGCAGCCGCCTACCGGCTCGGCCTGCCCCAGGCCGACAGGGAGGCGCTGCGCTCCGCCTTGAACAGCTGCCTCGCCGGTGGGAACGGGACCGCGTCGCTCCCGGAACGAGCCGCTCGTACCGCGAAGGAGGTCGGCTCCGTTATGTGGCGCAGTCCCGGGTACGCCGCGCTGGCGGCCGTCGGCGCCCTGGTTCTGGGATGGGGACTCATGGT
This sequence comes from Actinomyces sp. HMSC075C01, assembly GCF_001812965.1. Lineage (NCBI taxonomy): Bacteria > Bacillati > Actinomycetota > Actinomycetes > Actinomycetales > Actinomycetaceae > Actinomyces > Actinomyces sp. HMSC075C01. Next base: position 56,821 of record NZ_KV810969.1, on the reverse strand, counting down.
TCGGGGGCAGCGCCGCGGGCGCGCAGCCTCACGGCGCCGAAGCCGTTCCATGCCTCGCCGCTGAGCCACTTGCTTAGGATGCCACCATGGCAGTTCACCCTCGTTCCGCACCCAGTGGCAACAGCGCCCCTGATGCCCCGGCATCGGCCCGTATCGACGTCTGGCTGTGGAGCGTGCGACAGATCAAGTCCCGCTCGGCGGCGACGAGCGCCTGCAAGGCGGGGCATGTGCGTATCAACGGAGAGACCGCCAAGCCCGCCCAGCACGTCTCGGTGGGAGATGAGGTCCGCTACCGCGTCGACGGGTTCGACCGGCTGCTGACCGTCACTCGGATCCTCACCAAGCGGGTGGGTGCTCCTATCGCCCGCACCGCGTACATCGACTCCTCTCCCCCTCGCCCGTCGCCTCTGGATGCGCCGGCCGCCATCATCCGAGATCGCGGGGCAGGACGGCCCACGAAGAAGGAACGCCGTCAGCTCGACGCCCTCATGGGAGGCGGGCGCCATCAGGACGACCGCGCCTGACATCTCGGGGTGAGCGGCCTCACCGCCAGCAGATTTCTGAAGGAGCCGTTCCATGGGTTAAGGTTCTGCTCGTTGCAAGCGGCCCGGTGCCGCGAGTCAACGGGCTGTGGCGCAGTTTGGTAGCGCACTTGACTGGGGGTCAAGGGGTCGTGGGTTCAAATCCCGCCAGCCCGACCAGTATGAGGATCCGCACTCTTTCACAGAGTGCGGATTTCTTTTTAAAGAACTCGGCGGTAGATCCTCGCATTATTCTGATACCACCCTCATCAACACTAGTCACATTTGCATCCCACATAACAACCATTGAGTTTATTTAAGTTTCCAACCTCTACGGCAATCCAGCGACACTTAATCACGATCCAGTAAACGCTGCGACGACGCCGCTTCCCCGGCGACCCCAACACCCGCACCCACCTTTCATCAGTGTCTCAAGACGAAAGGACTACCCCTCACGGTCCGCCACGCGATTCGGTCATGTGACGAATTCGGTCAGGAAAGTCACAACCGAATAACATGCATGGCCGGCGCGACTGTGGTTGAGTGAACACCGACATCAAGGGTGTCTCACAGCATCCCGCACATCGGCTCATAGCCGGTTGTGCAGATCAGACTGTGTTCTCATATTCCCGATCAGAGAGAACGACACATGAACATCAAGCGCGTCATCGCCGCAGCTGCGCTCACCGTCGTGCCGCTGACCGCCTCCTCGGCCGCACTGGCCGCTCCGGCCGCCCCTGAGGGTGCACCGGCAGCCGCCGCTGCGATTCCCGCCCAGGTGACCTCGGAGGGGGCCCAGTACGCCGACACCGTCCTGAACAAGGTCAACGAGCTGCGCAGCAGCAAGGGCCTTCAGCCCGTGACCCGGTACCAGGAGCTCGACGCCGTCGCACAGGACTGGTCCGAGCAGCAGGCCACCGCCAACAGCATGAGGCACCGCCCCGACTTCACGTCGGCCTACCCTAGTGGCTGGACCACCGGCTCTGAGAACGTGGCCTGGCGTACCGCGGGTGGCGACACCGGCGCGCTGATCTTCGACCAGTGGCTCAACTCCCCCGGCCACTACAAGAACATGACTGACCCGGACGTCAACTCCATCGGCATCGGATTCGCCCAGAACTCGGACGGCAAGTGGTACGCCACCCAGAACTTCGCCGCCTACAACGTCAGCAACTCGACGCTGACCCCGTCAACCACGACGACGAAGAGCAACACCCCGCCGTCGACGACCAACACCCCGCCGACGGGCAGCACCGTCCCCTCCCCGACGCCGACCCCGGAGACCACTCCGTCGACGCCGTCCACCTCGACGACTCCTCCGGCTCCGGTTGCTACCCCGACCGCGGAGACCACCACCCCTGCGGCCACGCCGACGCCGTCCGCTCCGGCCACCACGGTGACCACTGAGACCGGCACCCCGGCCAAGCCGTCCGCAACTCCTGTCGTTACGGCTCCTCGCACCACCCCGACGAAGCCCGCGCTGGCCACCACCGGTCCGAGCATCGCCGTCGCCGTCGTCGCCGCCGGCCTGCTCGGCTCCGGCGCTGTCCTCGTCATGCGTCGCCGTCAGGCCAGCTGACTGAGCTGAAAGGCTCTCAGAGCGCGAGCCGTTCCTCTGACGGGCGCCTGCTTGTCCCACTGATCGGTGTGGACCAGCAGGCGCCCGTCTTCGTGCTCCTCGCGCCGTGGTGACGTGGAGGTGTCATCCTTGAGAGGATAACGCCGTGAAGCATCTTCCCCTGGAGCCCGAGCTCCTCGCAGCGTTGCCGGCGCAGATCGATCTCCGTCTTGTTGTCACCGATATGGATGGAACTCTCCTTGATGGCCAAGGGTGCGTTCCCGCCGGGTTGATGGATGCGGTGGCGGAGATGCGAGACGCCGGCATCGTCTTCGCCCCCGCCTCGGGCAGGCAGCTGGCCAACCTGCGTGCGGTCCTGGGCCCCGCCGTTGAGGACTCACCACTGATCGCTGAGAACGGTTCCTTCGTCGTCCACGCAGGTGAGGAGGTCCATTCCGACACCATCAGCGCCCAGGCCGCCGAGGCCGCCATTGTCACGACCCGTCACCTGGTCACCTCCGGGTACGACGTCGGCGCGGTTGTTGCCTGCAAGTACTGCGCCTATATCGAGCGCTCCGATGCGGCCTTCCTGGAACAGGCCAAGTTGTACTACGAGGCACTGGAGATCGTCGAGGACCTCACTGCCATTCCTCTGGATGAGGCGCTCAAGGTCGCGGTCTTCGACTTCGACGATGTTGAGAACGGAAGCTCCCAGGCGCTGACCGCGGCGGTTCCCCACGTGCAGACCGTTGTCTCCGGGCTGCACTGGACGGACATGATGTCGGCTCGGGTCTCGAAGGGGCGGGCCTTGGCGGCGCTTCAGGCCAGGCTCGGGGTCCTCCCGGAGCAGACTGCCGTCTTCGGGGACTACCTCAACGACCTGGATCTCTACAACCACGCGGACCTGGGCTTCGCCATGCGCAACGCCCACCCCGGCATCCATGCCGCAGCGGCGTACACGGCACCCGCCAACACCGAGGACGGCGTCCTGCGTACAGTCGAGGAGCTGCTCAGGCGCTCACAAAGGCAGGGCTGAGGCACGCGGGACGGCCCCGAACCGGTCAGTCCGAGGCCGTCCCGAGAAGTCGCCCGCCGGTTTACTGGCCCAGCCACGCCTTCATGCCGCCGCTGACGTTGACCAGCTCACCGGTGTAGCCGGCAGCAGTCAGAGCCTTGACCGCCTTGACGGAACGCACTCCGCCGGCGCAGATGACCGCGGTGGGGCGGGCCGCATCGAGCTCTCCCATCCGGTGGACCACCTCACCCAGCGGGATGTTGACCGAGCCGGGGATCGCCGCGCGCTCGACCTCGTCGGGCTCACGCACGTCAAGGACAACCAGGTCCTCCCCGGCCTCGAGCCGGCGACGCAGCTCATCGACGCCCACTTCCTTCATCACGTCCTCCTCAACGGGTTATCAGTCGCTGACACAACAGAGCATCCGGCTGGTCTGGTCGGGCTAGTGACGCAGACTGCGGTAGCGGGTGATGAGGCCGCGGGTGGAGGCGTCCTGCCCTGCGAGGGCCTCCTCGTCACCCTGGACGGCGGGGGCGATCTCAAGGGCCAGCTTCTTGCCCAGTTCGACCCCCCACTGGTCGAAGGAGTCGATACCCCACACGATGCCCTGGGTGAAGGTGATGTGCTCGTAGAGGGCGATGAGCTCTCCGACGACCGCGGGCGTCAGCGCCGGGGCGAGGATCGAGGTGGTCGGCTTGTTGCCGGCGAAGACGCGGGCCGGGACGATCTCCTCGGCGGTGCCTTCGGCACGCACCTCGTCGGCGGTCTTGCCGAAGGCGAGCGCCGCGGTCTGTGCCAGGTAGTTGGACAGGAACAGCTCGTGGACGTCCACTCCTCCGTCCTTGGTGGGGTGAGCGGGATTGGCCACGGCGATGAAGTCCGCGGGGATGAGCTGGGTGCCCTGGTGGATGAGCTGGTAGAAGGCGTGCTGGCCGTTGGTGCCCGGCTCGCCCCAGAAGACCTCACCGGTCTCCGTGGTCACGGGGCTGCCGTCCCAGCGCACGGACTTGCCGTTGGACTCCATGGTGAGCTGCTGGAGGTAGGCGGGGAAACGGTGCAGGTACTGGGCGTAGGGCAGGATGGCGTGGGATCCGGCCTTGAAGAAATTGACGTACCAGACGTTGAGCAGGCCCATGAGCATGGGGACGTTCTCAGCCGGAGCCTTGGTGGCGAAGTGCTCGTCAACGGTGTGGAAGCCGGAGAGGAAGTCGGCGAAGTTCTCCGGGCCGATGGCCACGGCCAGGATCGTACCGACGGCGGAGTCCACCGAGTAGCGTCCACCCACCCAGTTCCAGAACCCGAAGGCGTTGGCCGGGTCGATGCCGAACTCGGCGACCTTGTCCAGGGCGGTGGACACGGCCACGAAGTGCCTGGCGATGGCGCCGTCGGTCTCAATGCCCTTGGCCTGGAGGGCGGCCAGGAACCAGTCACGGGCCATGCGGGCGTTGGTGAGGGTCTCCAGGGTGGTGAAGGTCTTGGAGGCGATGATGAACAGGGTCGTCTCCGGGTCGAGGTCCGCGACCTTCTCGGCGCAATCGGTGGGGTCGATGTTGGAGATGAAGCGGCACTCAAGGCCCTTCTGCACATAGGGCTTGAGGGCCTCGTAGACCATGACGGGGCCGAGGTCGGAGCCTCCGATGCCGATGTTGACCACTGTCTTGATGGGCTTGCCGGTGATGCCGGTCCACTCCCCCGAGCGCACGCGACGGGCGAAGGCGTAGATCTTCTCCAGGACCTCGTGGACGTCGGCGACGACGTCCTGACCGTCCACGGTCAGGGAGTCGGTGGCCGGGCGGCGCAGAGCCGTGTGGAGGACGGCCCGGTCCTCGGTGATGTTGATGTGCTCGCCGGCGTACATGGCGTCGCGGCGGCCCGGGACGTCTACCTGCTCGGCGAGCTCGACCAGGGCGTCGCGGACGTCGTCGGTCAGCAGGTTCTTGGACAGGTCGACGTAGAGGTCTCCCAGCTCGTAGGAGAAACGCTTGGCGCGCTCGGGGTCGTCGGCGAACCAGGCGCGCAGGTCTGGGGTCATGGTGTCGTGGAGCTCGGTGAGGCGCTTCCAGGCGGGCGTGGTGGTGGGATCAACCGGATTCAGCATGGCTACAGTCTATGGGTGTTGCGGCCGCGCGCCACTGTCCGGCGCGGCTCTTCTGGAACCGATTGTCGCCTTCGTTTCCCGGAACCGGTTCGTCTCCATCAGCGTTCCCGTCGGCGTGCGATGGGCGGTCATGCCCCGGGGCGAGGACCCGTCCGAGGAGGAGAGCAGCGCGTGTTGACGCGTGGGCCAAGGAACAGGCGTGCGGACAGGAGTGGAACGGCCGGTGCTAGGCCTGGGCCGCACGCTCAGCGAGTTCATCGAGATCGGGAACGCCCGCAGCGGCCGGAGCCAGTGTCTCCCAGAGGCACTCTGCCACGGTGACGAGGGCAAGGAGACTGACCAGGAGCATCCCACTCATGTGAGGGCCTGCAGGGATGAGAGCGAGGCACAGAGCACAGGCCACGATACGGGATCGATAGATCCTATGTGCGTTGCGCAGTCTGATGACGGCGAACATGGCGAGGAAGACGATGACGCCGCTGCACAGGAGCGCCGATGTCTCCATCGGGACGTGGTCACGTGGCTCCTCCATCACGTGGTGGAGGCCTGCGGCCAGGGCGATCAGCCCGGCCACCAGTGCGAGATGACCGTAGGCGAGGAGGCTGCGCACGGCACGGAAGGGAACGCGTGCCCGGTTGATGTAGTGCTCCATGAGACCAAGGCTGTGATGGAAGTAGGCCCACCACAGCCCGCCCACGATGATGAAGGCGGCGACGAGACCGCCCAGGTCGGCCCAGGTCAGATGCTCGAGCTCAGTCTGAGGAGTCGCGATCGACACGATGGTCTCGCCAAGAGCCACAATGATGAGGAGGCTGAAGCGCTCCACGACGTTGCCGACGTCGTAGCGCTGGGTGCTCATGGCCCGGCTGTGCCGCAGGGGGCCGGTGATCTCCCACAGCGCCGCCAGGGCCCACAGTGCCAGTTGGCCGTTGCCGCCCATGATGGCTCCGCCGAGCAGAAGGGGCCCCTGGATGAGGCTGGAGACCAGGTCCATGCGGAAGGCGTTGGAGTTCTCGTGGCGCGCCAGGTGGAAGGTGATGACCAGGCGCGAGAGCCAGCACGACGTCGCGAATATCAGCGCCCGTTCCTCGAAGGCGCGAGGCACGACGACCGCGCTGACCATGACGATCACCATGAGGGTCATGATGGTGAGGCGGTGGCGATTCGTCGACGCGTCGCGCAGGCTGGACTGGATTGTCACCAGCAGCCACTGCCAGTAGATGAGGACCAGCAGGACTCCGGCGTGTGCCAGCCCTCTCCACCCGGATTCCTCCCGGATGACACCATTGAGCTCGGTGATGAGGAAGACGTAAACCAGGTCGAAGAAGAGCATCACCGGGTCCACAGACCGGTGTGGCAGCAGCGATCCGATCCCTTGACGCTCGGCGGGTCTCTGTGCAGTCACGATTCTCCTCACGTACTCGGTACGTGGTTAGGCACTGGTCACTCCGTTGTCGCTCGAAAAGACGCCTCAGCGCCGCTGGCGCTTCTCGCGCACGCGCACTCCGATCTGGATGGGGGTGCCGGTGAAGCCGAACTCCTCACGCAGGCGGCGCTCGATGAAGCGCCGGTAGCCGGCGTCGAGGAAGCCGGTGGTGAAGATGACGATCCGGGGCGGGGCCACCTGGACCTGGGTGGCGAAGAGGATACGGGGCTGCTTGCCGCCGCGCACCGGGTGCGGGGTGGCCGACTGCAGCTGGCCCAGGAAGCCGTTGAGCCGGCCCGTGGGGACGCGCGTGGTCCAGCCCTCCAGGGCGGCGTCGAGGGCGCGTACGAGCCGGTTGGTGTGCCAGCCGGTCCGGGCGGCCAAGTTGATGTGGGGGGCCCAGGAGACGTGGGCCAGGTCGTGCTCGACCTCCCACAGCAGCATCTTCTGACGCTCCTCGTCCACCAGGTCCCACTTGTTGTTGACCAGGACCAGGGCGCGGCCTGCATCGACGACCTGCTGGACGACGCGCACGTCCTGCTCGCTGATCGGCTCGGAGGCGTCCAGGAGGACGACGGCGACCTCGGCCTTGTCGATGGCGCCCTGCGTACGCAGGACCGCGTAGTAGTCAGCGCCCCGCGACTGCTTGACGCGCCGGCGGATCCCGGCGGTATCGACGAAGACCCACTGGCGCCCGTCAAGCTCAATGATCTCGTCGACCGGGTCCCGGGTGGTGCCGGCGGTCTCGTTGACGACGACGCGTTCCCTGCCCGCGATGGAGTTCAACAGAGAGGACTTGCCGACATTGGGCCGCCCCACGAGGGCGACCCGGTGCAGGTCCCCCTCGGGCGCGGCGGTCGCCACGGAGGACACCTCCGGGAGGACCTCCATGACGGCGTCGAGGACCTCACCACTGCCCCGGCCGTGCAGGGCCGAGACCGGGAAGGGCTCGCCCAGCCCCAGGTTCCACAGGGTGGCGGCGTCCCCCTCCTGGGCCGGGGAGTCGACCTTGTTGGCAGCCAGGACCACCGGCTTGCCGCTGCGGCGCAGCATCCGTACCACGCGGGCATCGGTCTCGGTGATGCCGACCTGGGCGTCGACGACCAGCAGGACGGCGTCAGCCATCTCGACGGCGACCTCGGCCTGCGTGGCCACGGCGGCGTCGAGACCGGCCACGTCCACCTCCCAGCCTCCGGTGTCGACGATGGTGAAGCGGCGCCCGGCCCACTCCGCGGGGTAGGAGACCCGGTCGCGGGTGACGCCGGGGGTGTCTTGGACGACGGCCTCGCGGCGGCCCAGGACCCGGTTGACCAGAGTCGACTTGCCCACGTTGGGCCGGCCGACGACGGCCAGGACCGGCAGCCCGGGCTCGATGCTGTCGCCGGTGGGCAGGCCTCCGTCGGCCTCCAGGAGGGCGAGGTCCTCCTCATCGAGCTCGTAGTCGGCCAGGCCCGCGCGCATGGCCTGGGCCCGCAGGTCCTCCTCGGCGTCCCGCTGGGCGGCGGCGTCGGCGGCCTCTTCGATGAGGTCCAGGACCCGCTCGACGGACTGCTCCAGGCTCAGCTCCGAGGTGTCCACCAGGGTGACGCCCTCGGGTGCGGTGAGGAACTGGGAGACCGTGGCGTCGTCGCGGTCTCGGCGCACCACCTGGTCGCGCAGGGCGGCGGCGTCGACCTGCTTGCCGGCGGCCTCCAAGTCCCCGGCGCGGCGCGCCAGGCGGGCCTCCTCGGAAGCGGTCACCAGCAGGCGGGCGTCGGCGTCGGGCGCGATGACGGTGGTGATGTCACGTCCCTCGGCCACGATGCCGGCACCGCCGGAGAAGGACCCGGTGTGCCCGGTCGCCTCGAAGCGGATGATCTCGCGCTGGCGGCGCGCCAGCTCGGCGCGCACCTCGAGGTTGGTGGCGACCTTCGAGACGACGGTGGCGATGTGCGGGTCACGGATCGCAGTCGATACGTCTGTGCCGTCCACGGTGAAGGTGGGGTGCTCGGGATCCAGGCCCATGTGCAGGGGCATTGCGGCGACGGCCTCGGCGACGGCGGCCCCGTCGTCCAGGTCGATCCCCTCGTGCTCGCACCACCAGGCGGCGGCCCGGTACATGGCACCGGTGTCCAGGTAGGCCAGTCCCAGCTCGGCGGCGACGCGCCGCGAGACGGTGGACTTGCCCGATCCGCTTGGTCCGTCGATCGCAACGACGATTCCCATGGTGCCCTCCATCAGGGTCCGATTGACGGTCATGAACTGGGCCAAGCGTCCCATACTTCGGCGCGGTACTGCGGATCAGCCCCCATGAGTACTGACACAGGCGGGCCTGCGCGGCACATTGAACCGGTTTCAGCCCGCGACGACGCGCCAGCCCTGGGCGTCCAGGGCCTCCTCCAGCCGTAGGGCGGCCGCAGGGAGGACGGAGATGAGGGCGATGCCGGCGCTCTGCCCGGCCGAGTGCTCCAGGGAGAAGTCCTCGATGTTGACACCGGCGGCACCGACGTCGGAGAAGAGCCTGCCCAGCTCGCCGGCGGCGTCGGGTACCAGGACCTGGACCTCGGTGTAGCGGCGCGGCGCCCCGCCGTGCTTGCCGGGGATGCGTGCTCGACCGATGTTTCCCCGAGTCATGACGTCGGTGATCGCGCCGACGGCCCCGGGAGCGACCACACGTGCCGCTCCTGGGGCTGTGTGCTCTGGGCGATCCGGATCGCAGACGGCGGCTTCGATCCCCGTGATCAGTGCACCCAGGTCATCACTGATCCGGCGCAGCAGGCCGACCACGGGCCCGGCATTGCCCACGATGATGGCCGACCACAGCCGGGGGTCGGAGGCCGCGATCCGCGTGACGTCGCGGAGTCCCTGTCCCGACAGGGCCAGGGCCCCCTCCCCCAGCTCCTCCAGCCGGGCGGCCACGAGTGAGGAGACGAGCTGGGGCACGTGGGAGACGGCGGCGACGGCGGCATCGTGCTCCGCCGCACCCATGCGCACCGGGGTGGCGCCCACATCGACCGCCAGGTTCCTGATGACCAGCTCCGCCTGCGGATCGGAGTCCTGAGCGACAACCACCCAGGGGCGCCCGGCGAAGAGGTCGGAGTCGGCGGCACCGGCGCCCGAACGCTCCCGGCCTGCCATCGGGTGGGAGCCGACGTACCTGCGCGCCTCGGCACCCGCCCGGGACCGGACTTCGTTGACGACGTGTTCCTTGATGGAGGCGACGTCAGTGACCACGGCACTGGGGTGGGCGCTCAGCTGTGCGACGACGATGTCGGCGGTCACGTCGGGCGGCGTGGCCACGACGACGACCTGTGGCTCGGGGCTGTCCTCGCCATGAAGCGCTCCCGCGCCCATGTCTCGGGCCAGGGCCAGGGAGGTGGGCGAGGTGTCGGCGAGCTGGACCTCGACACCCGCCGCCCGCAGCGCCAGGGCGAGCGAGGTGCCCAGCAGCCCCGTACCGACGATGAGCACCGGGCCGCGCGTGGACACCGACGCCCGCGGCTCGGGGGCGCTCACAGCCCGACCTCCTGCTGCAGCGCGGCGATCTCCTCACCGCTGAGGAGGCGGGTCTGGCCGGGGTGCAGGTTGCCCAGCCGCAGCGGTCCGAGTCTGGTGCGCGCCAGGCGCGTCACCGGGTGGCCGACGGCGTCCAGCATGCGTCGTACGATGCGGTTCTTGCCGGAGTGGAGGGTGATCTCGACGATGGAACCGCGTGGCCCGGAGTCCTTGACGGTGACCCGGTCCGCCTTGGCCTCACCGTCCTCCAGCTCGATGCCACGGCGCAGCTTGCGCGGGACCCAGGGTTCGACCTGTCCCTCGACGATGGCGACATAGGTCTTGGCGATCTCGAAGCTGGGGTGCATGAGCCGGTGGGAGAGCTCGCCGTCGTTGGACAGCAGGAGCAGCCCCTCGGTCTCGGTGTCGAGGCGGCCGACGTGCACCAAGCGCAGCGAGTCGGGCAGCTCGGGGTGCTCGGCCAGGTAGTCGCGTCCGTACTGGGCCACGGTCGGTCTGCCCTCGGGGTCCTCCATGGTGGTGACCACCCCGGCCGGCTTGTGGAGCATGAGGGTGATGAGCTCGGGGTTGGTGAGGATTCGGCTGCCGTCGAGGCGGATTTCCTGGGCCAGCGGGTCCACCCTGACGCCCGGTTCGGTGACGGTGATGCCGTCGACGCTGACGCGGCCGTCGGCGATGAGCTGCTCGCAGGCACGGCGCGAGGCGACCCCGGCGTGGGCCAGGACCTTCTGCAGCCGCTGTCCGGAGGCGACGTGCGGGTCGTCCTGACCGCCCTTGGTGGCGCGCTCACGCATCTGAAGCAGACGGGACTCCTCGTCCTCACCGATGGCCTGGGCGTCGAAGGCGGCCAGATCGGCGGCGTCAGCCTGCTCGTCGAGCTCTTCGAGGTCGTCCTCGTCGTAGAACTCCTGCGCCCCGAAGTCGCTGTGGGGCACGGACTCGGTTCGGATGTGGCGGTTCCTCAGGGTCATGGGGTCCTCCTACCGGCCATCTCATCGGCCTGTTCGACGATCTCCCCCAGCGCCTCGACGCGGGGGAGGTAGGGAGCCAGGGGTGGCAGCTCGTCCAGGGAGTCGATTCCCAGGTACTCCAGGAAGTCTCCCGTGGTCCGGTACAGGATCGCACCGGAGGTCTCGGCACCGGCCTCCTCGATGAGACCGCGGGCATGGAGGGTGCGCATGACGCCGTCGACATTGACCCCGCGGATCTGGGCGACGCGTCCCCGGGTGACCGGCTGCCGGTAGGCGACGACTGCCAGGGTCTCCAGCGCGGCCTGGCTCAGGCGTGCGGTGGCGCCGCCGATGATGAACTGCTCGACGAGGTCGGCATGCTCGGGCACGGAGGCGAAGCGCCACCCGCCTGCTGCCCGTCGCAGGAGGAATCCGTGAGCACGGCCGCCGGGCACCTCTCCGCGGTACTCGGCGGCCAGCTCCTCGAGCAGCTCCTCGCAGGCGCTCTCGTCAATGCCGAGGGCCTCGGCGATCGCAGAGGTGGTCACCGGTTCGTCGGCAACGATGAGGATGGCCTCAGCAGCACTGCGCAGCTGAGACCCGGCGGCCTCGCTCATGCGAATTCCTCCTCGAGCTCAGTGAGGTTCTCAGAGGTCATCATGCCGGTCAGGTCGTCCTGGCCGCCGCACCAGGTCACGGTGATCTCGCCCATGGCCTCGATCTGCTCCAGCTCGGCGCTGCCCTGCCGGTGGAGAATGAGCAGCGCGAGGAACCGGGCCACCACGACGGCGGTGCGCTCGGCGTCCTCAATGATCTGGGCGAAGGTCAGGGTTCCGTGGCTGCGCAGCCTGCCGGCGATGAGGCTCAGCTGCTGACCGACCGGTACTCGCTCGTGCAGGTGGACGGTCTGGACGCCCGGATCCGTGGGCCGAGTGAAGGCACCCACCGCCATCCGGGTCAGCTCCTCGGGGGTGATGGTGGCCACGAGCCTGGGCAGTAGCGCCGCCAGATGCGGTTCCAGGGTGACGATGCGGGGGTGGCTGCGTGCGGAGGTCTCCGCCTGGTGGCGGAAGGCCGCGGCGGCCTCCTTGAAGGCCCGGTACTGCAGGAGCCGGGCGAAGAGCAGGTCACGGGCTTCGAGCAGCTCGAGGTCGGGCTCCTCCTCGTCCTCGTCGTGGGGCAGAAGGCGATGGGCCTTGAGAGCCAGGAGGGTGGAAGCCACGACGATGAACTCCGATGCGCGCCCCAGGTCCCAGTCCGAGCGCATGTGGGCGATGAAGTCGTCGGTCACCTCGGCCAGCGCCAGCTCGGTAACGTCGAGCCGCTTGCGGGCAATAAGGCTCAGAAGCAGGTCGAAGGGCCCCTCGAACTGGGGCAGCGTGACACTGAATCCGGGCAGCCGGGGCGGCGCCTGCTCCTCCGGCTCAGGCGACATCGCCGCGGGCGATGACCTCACGGGCCAGCCGGCGGTAGGCGTCCGCGCCGGGGTGGGAGGGCGCGTAGCTGGTGATCGGCTCATTGGCCACGGAAGCGTCCGGGAACTTGATCGTGCGCCGGATGCGCGTGTCGAAGAGCTGCTCGCCGAAGGCCTGCTCCAGGCGCTCGAGCACCTCTCGTGAGTGCAGGGTGCGGGAGTCCACCATGGTGGCGAGGATGCCGTCAATCTCCAGGGTGGCGTTGAGACGGTCCTTGACGCGCTCGACGGTCTCGACCAGGAGCGCCACTCCGCGCAGGGCGAAGAACTCGGTCTCCAGCGGGATGATGACGCCGTGGGAGGCGGTCAGGGCGTTGATGGTCAGCAGTCCGAGCGAGGGCTGACAGTCCACAAGGATCACGTCGTACTCGTCGAGAACCGGACGCAGCACCCGCTTGAGGGCCTGCTCGCGGGCAACCTCGTTGACGAGCTGGACCTCAGCTGCAGACAGGTCAATGTTGGCCGGGACGATGTCCAGTCCCTCCACTGTGGTCTCGTGGATGACCGTGCGGATGTCCGGACGGCTGGCGACGAGCAGGTCATAGATGGTGGAGTCGAGCTCGTGAGCGTTGATGCCCAGGCCGGCCGAGGCCGCTCCCTGGGGGTCGAAGTCGACGATGAGGACCTTGCGCCCCAGCTCGGCCAGCGCCGCGCCGAGGTTGATCGTCGTCGTGGTCTTTCCGACGCCGCCCTTCTGGTTGCACATGGAGATGACCCGAGCGGGTCCGTGCGACTCCAGCGGCGCGGGAACGGGGAAGTCCTTCTCCTCGCTCTCGTCGGTGCCGGGGTTGTCGATCAGGCCTGGCTGGATGGAGTCATTCACGTCGCCCAGCCTAGTCGAAAGCCGACCGACATCGCCCAGTTCAGACGGGACACGCCAGAGAACAGCCCTGACAGGATCCTGCTTTCAGGCGCGACCGGGTGCGCACTCAGGTTTGGACCGGGAGCACGGCCTGCGGCAATGGGCTCAGCGATCACGCCAGAGCCCGCGGGTGACTGGTGGCGTAGACCTCCCGCAGGTGGTCGACGGTGACCTTCGTGTAGATCTGGGTGGTGGTGACCGAGGCGTGTCCGAGCATCTCCTGGACGACACGCACGTCCGCCCCTCCCGCCAGCAGATGCGTGGCGAAGGAGTGGCGCAGGGTGTGGGGGGAGATGCGTCGCTCGTCGGCGCAGTCCGTCCCGATGAGCCCGGCCCGTTCAGCGGCCTGTTGCAGGACGGCCCAGGCGCTCTGCCGACTCAGGGGCCTGCCCAGGGTGTTGAGAAAGACCTGCGGCACTCCCCTGCCCTTCTCAGCCAGGATCGGCCGGCCTCGTACCAGGTAGGCGTCCAGCGCCTCCCAGGCGTAGGTCCCCATGGGGACCACGCGTTCCTTGCGTCCCTTGCCGAACAGCCTCAGCAGCCGGGAGCCGGTGTCGAGATCGTCGACGACGAGCCCCACCGCCTCGGAGATGCGGGCGCCGGTGGCGTAGAGGACCTCCAGCAGCGCCCGGTCGCGCAGGCTCACCGGGGAGTCGTCAACGCCTGCGGCCTCCAGGAGGCGGCGGACCTCATCGATCCCTAAGGCCTTGGGCAGGCGTCTTCCGGGCTGGGGCGGGCGCACGGTGGCCGAGGGGTCCTCGGTGGTGGTGCCCTCGGCCAGGAGGAACTTGTGCCAACCGCGCACGGCCGTGACGGTTCTGGATGCCGACGACGACGCCAGTGGGCGGGCTCCGTCGGAGCCGGAGCGCAGGACCTCCAGGAAGCCGGCGACGTCGTTGCGGCTGACCTCCTGCGGGGATGAGATGCCTGCGCTTCTCAGATAACGCAGGTAGCGGCCGAGGTCGCGCTCGTATGCGCTCAGGGTGTGGGGGCTCAGCCCTCGCTCAACACGCAGGTGGGCGAGGTAACCGCGCAGCCCCCGGTCCAGGACGTCGCCACGCGGATCGGGGGTGGTATCGACGGTCGGCTCCGTCGTGTGCGCAGTGCTCGTCGGATCCGCCGATGCTCAGCCGAGCTTGGCGACCAGGCCGAGCCCGACGATCGTGATCGTCCAGATGACGGCCACCGTCACCGTGATGCGGTCGAGGTTGCGCTCGGCCACGCCGGAGGACCCGGCCGAGGAGGAGATACCGCCTCCGAACATGTCCGACAGACCGCCGCCCTTGCCCTTGTGCAGGAGGATCGACATGATGAGGAAGAAGCTCGAGAGGACGAGCAGCACCTGAAGGACGATACGCACTACGTTCACGTCACGTTCCCTTCGTTGTTGGTTCAGTCTTGCTGCGGGGGCCTCACGCTCCGGCTGGGTCCGGCGCGACTCCCGACAGGGTCCGCGCCCCCACCTGTCCGCGTGGCAGTCTACCTGCAACGCACAGGGTCCCGGACACCTCGAGGTGTGAGGTGTCCGGGACCCTGTCAGTGAGTGGTGAGACGCTACGGGGAGACGATCACTCGGCTCCTTCGTCGCGGCTCGGGTCGCTCAGGCGTAGAAGCCTGCCATGGCGGCGAAGGAGTCCGCCTTGAGGGAGGCTCCGCCGACGAGTGCGCCGTCGACGTCGGGCTGGGCCATGAGCTCCTTGATGTTGCCGGGCTTGGCGGAGCCGCCGTAGAGGATGCGGGTGGCGTCGGCCGTAGCGTCACCGTAGTCGGCGCGCAGGGCCTCACGGATCGCTCCGCACACCTCCTGGGCGTCCTCGGCGGTGGCGGTCTCGCCGGTGCCGATGGCCCAGATGGGCTCGTAGGCGATGACGATCTTGGCGACGTCCTCGCCGCTCCATCCCTCCAGGGCGGCGCGGATCTGCCCCAGGACGAAGTCGACGTGGGTGCCGGCCTTGCGGATCTCGAGGGCCTCACCGCAGCACAGGATGGGGGTCATCCCGGCGTCGAGCACCTTGCGGGCCTTGGCACCCACGAGGGCGTCGGACTCGCCGTGGTACTCGCGACGCTCGGAGTGCCCCATGACCACGTAGCTGACGCCGAGCTTGGTGAGCATCTCGGTGGAGATCTCACCGGTGTAGGCACCGTTGTCGTGGATGGAGACGTCCTGGGCGCCGTACTTGATGTTCAGGGAGTCGGCCTCGACGATGGTCTGAACGGTACGGATGTCCGTGAAGGGCGGGATCACAAGGACCTCGCACTTGGTGTAGTCGTGGTCGTGGTCCCTGAGCTCCATCGCCAGGCCCTGGACGAGGTGATTGGCCTCGAGGTGGTCGAGGTTCATCTTCCAGTTTCCCGCCATGAGCGGGGTGCGGTTACTCATCTGGGTTGCCTTCCTTCAGTCGTTGAGCACTGCGATACCGGGCAGGGTCTTGCCCTCGAGGAGCTCGAGGGAGGCGCCGCCGCCGGTGGAGATGTGGGAGAACGTGGCCTCATCGAAGCCGAGCGTGCGCACGGCCGCGGCGGAGTCGCCACCGCCGATGACGGAGAAGGCGTCGGACTCGGAGATCGCCTTGGCCACGGCCTTGGTGCCCTCGGCGAAGGCAGGGAACTCGAAGACACCCATGGGGCCGTTCCACACCACGGTCTTGGAGGTGGCGATGGCGTCGGCGAAGAGCTGTCGCGTCTTAGGACCGATGTCCAGCCCCATCTGGTCGGCGGGCAGCTCGTCGGCAGGCACCACGGTAGCGGGGGCGTCCGCGGCGAAGGTCGGGGCCACGACGGTGTCGACGGGCAGCAGCAGCTCGACGCCGTTGGCCTTGGCGGTCTCCAGATAGCCCTTGACGGTGTCGATCTGGTCCTTCTCCAGCAGGGAGGTGCCCACCTCGTGGCCCTGAGCGGCCAGGAAGGTGTAGGCCATGCCGCCGCCGATGAGGAGACGGTCGGCCTTGCCCAGCAGGTTGGAGATGACGCCGAGCTTGTCAGAGACCTTGGAGCCGCCGAGCACCACGGTGTAGGGGCGCTCGGGGTTGTTGACGGCGCGCCCCAGGGACTCGATCTCCTTGACGACGAGCAGGCCGGCTGCGGCGGGCAGCAGCTTGGCCACGTCGTAGACGGAGGCCTGCTTGCGGTGCACGACGCCGAAGCCGTCGGAGACGAAGACGTCGGCCAGGGCGGCGAGCTCGGCGGCGAAGGCCTCGCGCTCGGCGTCGTCCTTGGAGGTCTCAGCGGCGTTGAAGCGCACGTTCTCCAGCAGGACGATCTCACCGTCACCGGCTGCGGCGACGGCGGCCTTGGCGGACTCGCCCACGGTGTCCTTGGCGAGGGTGACCTTGACGCCGGTGACCTCGGCGAGGCGCTTGGCGACAGGGGCCAGGGAGTAGTCGGGGTTGACCTGCCCCTTGGGGCGTCCCAGGTGGGCGGCGATGATCACCTTGGCACCGGCGTCGAGCAGGGTACGCAGGGTGGGCAGAGCAGCCTGGATACGACCGTCGTCAGTGATGTTCTTGTCGGCGTCCAGCGGCACGTTGAAGTCGGAGCGGACCAGGACTCGCTTGCCCTTGAGGTCGCCCAGGGACTCGATGGTCTTCATAAAGCCTCTCATCGGTTGTGGGTGATGGTGTGGGTGTGGGACGGACGGCGCCCGCGCACGCATAGCGTGGCGCGGGCGCCGTCTCCTAGAGAGTCATGCTCTCGGTCTGGTCTCAGGCGAGCTTGGAGCCGACCAGGGCGGTCAGGCGGACCAGGGCGTTGGAGTAGCCCCACTCGTTGTCGTACCAGGACAGGACCTTGACGAGGTTGCCGATGACCTTGGTCTCGGTGGCGTCGAAGATCGAGGTGTGCGGGTTGCCCACGATGTCGGTGGAGACGATCGGGTCCTCGGTGTACTCGAGAACGCCCTTGAGCTCACCCTCGGCGGCGGCCTTGACGGCGGCCTTGACGGCGTCGACGGAGACCTCCTTCTCGGCGACGAAGGTCAGGTCGGTCAGCGAGCCGGTCGGGGTGGGGACGCGCACGGCCAGACCGTCGAACTTGCCCTTGAGCGCGGGCAGGACGAGGGCCACGGCCTGGGCGGCACCGGTCTTGGTGGGGATCATGTTCAGGGCGGCGGCGCGAGCACGGCGGAGGTCCTTGTGCGGGGCGTCGAGGACGCGCTGGTCACCCGTGTAGGAGTGGATGGTGGTCATGATGCCGCGCTCGATGCCGAAGTTCTCGTGGAGAACCTTGGCCAGGGGGGCGAGGCAGTTGGTGGTGCACGAGGCGTTGGACACGATGTTCATCGTGGCGTTGTCGTAGTCGCCCTCGTTGACACCCATGACGAAGGTGCCGTCGACGTTCTTGGCGGGGGCGGAGATGACAACCTTCTTGGCACCACCGTCAATGTGGGCCTTGGCCTTCTCGCCGTCGGTGAAGAAGCCGGTGGACTCCACGACGACCTCGACGCCCAGGTCGCCCCAGGGCAGGTCGGCGGGGTTGCGCTGAGCGAGCACCTTGATGTGCTTGCCGTTGACGGTGATGCCATCCTCGTCGTAGGAGACCTCGCCGTCGAAACGACCGAGGATCGAGTCGTACTTGAGCAGGTGGGCCAGGGTCTTGTTGTCCGTCAGGTCGTTGACGGCGACAACCTCGATGTCGGCGCCCTGCTCGAGGGCGGCACGGAAGAAGTTGCGGCCGATCCGGCCGAAGCCGTTAATACCAACGCGGGTGGTCACTTTGTGTCCTCCTAGTGCGCCGGTTGGCGGCGCACGGTTGCTGGGCTCTTCTCACACATGGCGTGTGCTGCCGGAACTTCTTCAGCTCATATCCGAATCGGCTCCGGCACGGCCGAGTCTAGTCACACTGGGCGGGCGCTGGGAGTCGCCGACCACGCCACGGGCGAACACTGTGATGCACAAGCCAGTCCGAGGGGGACTAAAGACCATCGGGCACCCCGAGGCAAGGACCGAGGTCCTATCTGGGCTCAGGGTTCGAGCATCTCCTGGGTGAGAACCGACTCAGTGTCGGGGATGCCCAGCTCGTGGGCCTGCTTGTCCGCCATGGCCAGGAGGCGCCGGATACGCCCGGCCACGGCATCCTTGGTCAGCTGCGGGTCCGAGAGCTGCCCGAGCTCCTCCAAGGAGGCCTGCTTGTGGGCGACCCGCAGGCGGCCGGCCTGAAGCAGGTGGGCGGGGACGTCGTCCCCCAGGATCTCGAAGGCGCGCTCGACGCGGGCCCCCGAGGCGACGGCGGCGCGGGCCGAACGGCGCAGGTTGGCGTCGTCGAAGTTGGCCAGCCGATTGGCGGTGCCCCGCGACTCGCGCCGGGATCGGCGCTCGGCCCAGACCTTGAAGGCCTCCGGCGCACCCATCCGCTCCAGGAGGACGCCGATGGCCTCACCGTCGCGAACGACGACGCGGTCGGCCCCACGCACCTCACGGGCCTTGGCGGAGATGTCGAAGCGCCGCGCGGCCCCGACCAGGGCAAGTGCGGCCTCAGAGCCGGGACAGGTGACCTCCAAGGAGGAGGACCGGCCGGGCTCGGTCAGGGATCCGCGGGCCAGGAAGGCTCCGCGCCATGCGGCGGCGGCAGCGTTGCGCCCTCCTTGAATGACGGCCACCGGCATGCCCCGTACCGGCCGGCCCCGGTCGTCGACCAGCCCGGACAGCCGGGCCAGGTCCTTACCACGCTTGGTCACGCGCAGCACGTAGCGAGATCCTCGGTGCAGGGAACCACCCTGGACCACCATCACCTCGGGCTCCATCCCGTAGAGCTCCTTGAGGTGCTGGTGCAGCCGGCGCACGGCTCCCCCGTGATCGAGCTCGGCCTCGACGACGATGCGCCCGGAGACGATATGGAGCCCTCCGGCGAAGCGCAGCATCGCGGAGACCTCGGCCCGTCGTTGGGCGGCGTTCTCGGTGGCGACGAGCGCAAGCTCATCCTTGACGGTGACCGTCAGTGACATGGGCGGGCTCCTCGTGGTCGGGGTTCGTGATTCGGGTCTAGGGGCATGGTGGAGGCCGCTGCCGTTGCCAGGGCGTCCTAGGTGCAGGCGAGGCGCTGCTCGAACGGAGCGGGCCAAGCGGCTGAGACGTCAAAGCGCTGTCAAACGGCGCCCGAGGCGTATCAATGCAGAATTTCTAGCCGCAGCACCCGGCAGCCGGCTGAAAGCGGCCGCGGAGAATTATGGACGATCACGGGCAGCAGGACTCGTCAATGAGTCCAGCATCACATGTCATCACGTTCGCTGAGATCGGTGACGTCTCCCAGTGCTCCCTCGAAGGCGTCCCGGAAGGCGGCTGCCAGGCGCAGCGGGTCGTGGTGGCACAGGGCCTCGCCGGTGCGCACCTGCCGCAGGACGACCGTGGCCCCCATGGTTGCGGCAACGGCTTCAAGGTCGGAGACGTCCTCAACGGTGGAGGGGTCGGCCAGCACCACGTCCAGGCGCAGGTCGGGCGCGTACTGGTTCAGGACCCGTAGATGATCGGCGATGGTCATCCCGTCGGTCTCGCCCTGCTGAGCGGAGAGGTTGAGGACCACGACCTTACGGGCCGAGGTGTTCACCAGCGCGCGACGCATGGACGGCAGGATGAGGTGCGGGAGCACTGAGGTGTACCAGGAGCCGGGCCCTAGGACCACCCAGTCCGCCTCATCGATGGCGCGCAGCGCCTCGGGGTGGGCGTCGGCGTCCTCGGGAACCATCACCACGTTCTCCAGACGCCCGCGGGCCGAGGCCACTGCCACCTGCCCACTGACCCGGCGCCGGTTCCCCCCGGAGACGATGTCAGCCTCAATAACCAGGGGTGAGGAGGACATGGGCACGACGCGGCCGTGAATCGTCAGCAGGCGCCCCACCCAGTCGAGCCCGGCGACCTCGTCCCCCAGCAGCTGCCACAGCGCCAGGATGAGCAGGTTCCCCAGGGCGTGATTGTCGAGCTCTCCCTGCCCCTCGAAACGGTGCTGAAGCACATCCCGCCAGGTGAGTCCCCACTCGGAGTCCTCGCACAGCGACGCCAACGCCATTCTCAGGTCTCCTGGCGGCAGGCAGTCGAACTCCCGGCGCAGGCGTCCCGAGGAGCCTCCGTCGTCGGCGACAGTGACGACGGCGGTCAGCCGGTGGGTGACGTGGCGCAGCGCCCGCAGCGTGGCGGACAGCCCGTGCCCACCTCCCAGGGCGACGACGGCCGGTCCTTCCTCACCGCGACGGGGCCAGCCCGCCGCATCGATCGTTGTTCCCACTGCCTACTCCCGTCCCAGATCGCGGTGCTGGACAACGACCTCGAAACCCGCCCGCCTCAACCTGGCCCCGAGCCTCTCCGCCGAGGCCACGGAACGGTGCTTGCCACCGGTGCAGCCCACAGCCAGGGTGACGTGAGGCTTGAGCTCATCAACGTACTGCGGGAGCGCGGGGATGAGCAGGTCGGCGTACCCGTCGACGAAGGCCGCCGCCCCCTTCTGGGCGAAGACGTAGTCGGCCACCGGTGCGTCGCGTCCGGTGAGGTGGCGCAGCTCGGAGACCCAGTAGGGGTTGGGGATGAAGCGCACGTCCAGGACGTGGTCGGCGTCCAGGGGGATGCCGTACTTGAACCCGAAGGACATGACGTTGATGCGCAGGGCCAGGTCGGACTCGTGCGCCACGAGCTCGCGCACGCGCCGGGCGAGGTCGTGGACGGAGTAGTTGGAGGTGTCGATGACGCTGTCGGCCACGCCACGCAAGCCCCCCAGGAGAGTGCGCTCGTGCTCGATCCCGTCGAGGACGGAGCCACTGCCCTGCAACGGGTGGGGTCGGCGGGAGGACTCGAAGCGTCGGACCAGGACGGCGTCGGAGGCGTCCAGGAAGATGAGCCTCACGTCGGTGCCATTGTCGCGGACCTTGCGCAGATAGTCCATGAAGTGGGAGAAGAACTCGCGACTGCGCACGTCTACCACCGCGGCCAGCCGGTGTACCCCGGCGCCGACTGTCGTCATCATTCCCGACAGGGCCGGCAGCAGCTGGGGCGGCAGGTTGTCCACGACGTACCAGTCGAGGTCCTCCAGCGCGTTGGCCGCGCGCGAGCGCCCCGCCCCGGACATGCCCGTGACAATGATCATCTCGGGGCGTTCTGCCGGGGGAACCGGAGGAGTCGCCTCATCGAGGGCGGGGATCTCAATGGGAACCGTGTCCTGAAGCCGCTGGCGCTTGCCGGAGGAGGACTGAGGGCGGCGCTCGTCATGCATGTCCCAAGCATCGCATGTCCAGCTCGCTCCGCCCGTCGCCGACGTCGGTTTACCGGTAGCGTTTCATCGTTGCCAGTACTCACTGCCGCCGGTTCTCGGCGCCAGATACCAGGAGGCCCCATGAGCTCCTCCCCCATGTCCGACCACGCCCATTCGCCCCAGTGCGCGCCCCAGGAGACTGCGATGCACCGACCCGCAGCTCCGGTGCTGGGTACACCCTGGACCAGCAGCGCGACGAAGGTGGCCTTGCTGGGTGCCGGTGAGATCGGCAAGGAGGTGGCGATCGCTCTGACCCGTCTGGGGGTGGAGGTCACGGCGATCGACCGCTATGAGGGGGCTCCGGCCCAGCAGGTGGCGCACAACACCCTGACGGTGGACATGAGCGACCCCAAGGCTCTGACGGCCGCCATCCGCGCCAGCGGCGCCGCCATCGTCGTCCCCGAGATCGAGGCGCTGGCCACCGATGCCCTGGCGGGCCTGGAGGAGGCCGGTGAGGTGCGGGTGGTGCCGACCGCCCGTGCGGTACAGCTGACGATGAACCGCGAGGGCATCCGACGCCTGGCCGCCGAGGAGCTGGGGCTGGCAACCAGTCCCTACGCCTTCGCCTCCAGCCAGGAGGAGCTGGCAGCGGGCGCCCAGCAGGTGGGTTTCCCTTGCCTGGTCAAGCCGGTCATGTCCTCGTCGGGCCACGGCCAGTCGGTGGTGCGCGGGCCGCAGGACCTGGAGGCGGCCTGGCGCTACGCGGCGGCCGACGGGCGGGTCGACCGGGGCCGGGTCATCGTGGAGGGTTTCGTGCGTTTCGACACCGAGATCACCCTGCTCACGGTGCGCTGGCGCGACCCGGGTACCGGAGAGACGGTGACGAGCTTCTGCGAGCCGATCGGGCACCGGCAGGTCGACGGGGACTATGTGGAGTCCTGGCAGCCGCAGCACCTGAGCCCGGTGGCCCTGGAGCGGGCCCACCAGGTGGCCGAGTGCGTGACCGCGGCGCTGGGCGGCTGGGGCCTGTTCGGGGTGGAGCTGTTCATCTGCGGGCGCGACGTCCTCTTCTCCGAGGTCTCCCCGCGCCCCCATGACACCGGCCTGGTGACGCTGGCGAGCCAGCGCCTGAGCGAGTTCGAGTTGCACGCCCGCGCCCTGCTGGGCCTGCCCGTGGACACGACGCTGCGCTCCCCCAGCGCCTCGGTGACCGTCAAGGCGACGGGGGAGTCCGCGCCGGGCGAGGGCGTGCGCTTCGCGGGACTTGACGAGGCGCTCGCGCAGGAGGGCGTGGACCTGCGGCTCTTCGGTAAGCCTGAGGCCCACCCGGGGCGGCGCCTGGGCGTCATCGTGGCCAGCGCCGACGACGTACAGGTCGCCCGAGACAGGGCGCGGTCCGCCGCCGGGTCGATCCGTCCCAGCGTCTGAGCCGGCCGCCCGAGCCCGGAATCGCAGTGGCTACGCCCGCGGCGGTTCCTGCGACGGGGGCACGAGGCAGGCGCCGTTGGAGGCGATGACGTCGCGGTACCAGTCGAAGGACTTCTTGCGGTAGCGGGCCAGGGTGCCGTTGCCGTCGTCGTCGCGGTCCACGTAGATGAACCCGTAGCGCTTGGACATCTGGGCGGTGGAGGCCGAGACCAGGTCGATGCAGCCCCAGGAGGTGTAGCCCAGGACCTGGACGCCGTCGGCGATGGCCTGGGCGACCTGGACCAGGTGGTCGTTCATGTAGGCGATGCGGTAGTCGTCCTCGACCGTGGGGCCGTTGGGGCCGTCAACGAGAACATCCTTGGCCCCCAGGCCGTTCTCAACGATGAACAGGGGCTTGCCCCAGCGGTCCCAGTAGTCGTTGAGGATGGTGCGCAGGCCCGCCGGGTCGATCTGCCAGCCCCACTCGGAGGCCTCGAGGGTGGGGTTGGGCACCCCGCCCATGAGGTTGCCCTGGCCTGCCTCGGCCGACCGGGTGACGGTCTCGCACACGGACATGTAGTAGGAGAAGGACACGAAGTCGACGGTGTGCTCCCGCAGCAGCGCGCGGTCCTCCTCGGTGATCTCCAGCTCGATGCCCTTGTCTCTCAGGATTCGCAGCAGGTAGCCGGGGTACTCGCCACGCACGTGGAGGTCCCCGAAGGCGTAGTTGGCACGCTCGGCCTGCTTGGCGGCCCACACGTCACGGGGGTCGGGGGTGAGCGGGTAGGTGGGTACGGCCAGGATCATGCAGCCGACCTGGATGTCGGGGTTGGTCTCGTGGGCGATCCTGGTGGCGGCCGCGGAGGCGACGAGCTCGTGGTGGATGGCCTGGTAGAGGTCCTGCTCGCTGAGCCTGTCCTTGGGGGTGGCGATGCCGCCGGACAGGAAGGGCTCGTGGAGCACGGAGTTGATCTCGTTGAAGGTG
Organism: Actinomyces sp. HMSC075C01; assembly: GCF_001812965.1. NCBI lineage: Bacteria > Bacillati > Actinomycetota > Actinomycetes > Actinomycetales > Actinomycetaceae > Actinomyces > Actinomyces sp. HMSC075C01. The sequence goes on along the minus strand of NZ_KV810969.1, from coordinate 32,861 downwards.
AGCCAGTACCTGACCCGGCTGCCATAGCGCTCGAACAGGGTGCGGGCGTAGCGCTCGAAGAAGCCGATGAGGCGACGGTCGGTCCAGCCGTCGTAGGTGCGCGCCAGGTGCAGCGGGGTCTCGTAGTGGCTGATGGTGACCAGTGGCTCGATGCCGTGCTTCTCGAGCTCGTCAAGGACCCGGTCGTAGAAGGCGAGTCCCTCCTCGTTGGGTTCGGTCTCGTCTCCGAGTGGGAAGATGCGGCTCCAGGCGATGGAGAAGCGGAAGACCTTGAATCCCATCTCCGCCAGCAGGGCGATGTCCTCGGCGTAGCGGTGGTAGAAGTCAATGGCCTCGAGCTTGAGGTTGTCCGGCGTGGGAGCCTGGGTGGGCGGGGCCAGGATGCCCCGGGGCATGACGTCCTGGACGGACAGGCCCTTGCCGTCCTCGTTGTAGGCACCCTCGATCTGGTTGGCGGCAGTGGCACCGCCCCACAGGAAGCCATCGGGGAAGCGCAGAGAGCTCTCGGGAGTAGTGGGCGTGGCGGTCATGGGTGATCTCCTGTGTGTTCGCTCGGCTGGTAGTCGTTGGGAAAGAGTGGTGTTCGGGTGGGTGATTGGTTCAGTGGTCGATCTCAACCACGGTGCTGCTGGTCGTCACCTCGCCGTCAACGATCGGGACGACGGCGCCCAGTGAGGCGGTGTTGGTGACGACGAGGATCGTGGTGGGGTCGTAGCCTGCATCACGAACGGCCTTGAGATCCACGTCGACCAGAGGCTCGCCGCGCACGACTCGCTCACCGGCACTCACTTTGGGGGTGAATCCCTCGCCCTTGAGATTGACGGTGTCCAGGCCGACATGGATGAGGACCTCAACGCCGTCGTCGGTCTTAATGCCGTAGGCGTGACCGGAGTCCATGGCGGTGACGACAGTCCCAGATGCCGGTGCGACGACGTGACCGTCGGAGGGGACGATGCCGACTCCGTTGCCCAGGGCCCCGGGTGAGAAGACCGGGTCGGCGACATTCTCCAGCGGCATGGCGGAGCCGTTCATCGGTGCCGTGAGCGCGGTGGTGGGCTCGGCGTCGCCCTGCGCGGCGACGGTCGGGGAGGGTTCCTCCTCGGCCGGGTCCTTAAACCCGACGACGAGGGTGAGGGCCAGGGAGACGACGACGGCGACGGCCATACCGATGAAGACCAGGACGAGGTTTCCGTGGTTGATCAGCGCGGGAATACCGATGAAGGAGGGGAAGACGAAGGAGGTGGTCGCCCCGTTTCCTGCTGCGACAATGACGCCACCCGCAGCACCGCCGATGCAGCCGTAGAGGAAGGGACGTTTGAGAGGCAGATTGACACCGTAGATCGCGGGCTCGGTAATGCCGGCCAGGAAACCGGACAGCGATGCTGGTCCGGCCAGCTCCCGCATCTTCTTGCTGCGCGTGCGGATCATAACGCCGAGGGTCGCGGCTGCCTGGGCCAGAACGGCAGGGAAGATCGGTCCCGCCATGAGGGAGAAGCCCGGGTCGTTGTACTGGGCGATCATGACCGGTACCAGGCCCCAGTGCACACCGAACATGACGAAGACCTGCCAGAAGGCTCCCATGACGGCTCCCGCCACCCAGGGTGCGTGTTCGAAAAGCGCGTTCATCAATGAGGCGATGCCGTTCGACGCCGCCGTCGTCACCGGGCCGACAGTGATGAGGGTCAGGGGGACCATGATGAGCAGCACGAGCAACGGAACTGAGAAGTTGCGGATGGATGAGGGAAGGATCTTGGTCAGCCAGCGCTGCAGATGGGACTGGAACCATACAGCCACAATGATCGGAACGAGTGAGGAGGTGTAGGACGCCATGACCACCGGAATGCCGAAGAAGGTGACCGCTCCGCCGGCATCGTTGAGCGCGACGATATCGGGATACACCAGGGCTCCGGCCAGGGCGACGGCCGTCATTTCGTTGGCCTTGAAATAACGCGCTGAGGTGATGGCCAGCAGGATCGGCAGGAAGAACAGGGCCGAATCGCCTGCGGCATTGAGGATCGTGTGGGTGGTGGAGTCCTCCTTCAACCACCCCAGCGTGGTTGTCAGGGTGAGGAAGGCCTTGATCAGGCCTGCTCCTGCGAGCGTCCACACCACCGGGTTGATGAGGGCCGAGACCATCTTGATGAACCGGTCGAACAGGCTGCCGCCGTTGCCGGTCGTCTCATCGTCGCTACCAGTCAGGTCGGTGAGCCTGCCCAGTTCCTCGTAGAGCAACGGCACGTCGTTACCGATGACCACCTGGTACTGACCTCCGGCCTGCACCACGGTGACAACGCCGTCGAGTGCCTTGACGGCCTCGGTTGCGGCCTTGGACTCGTCCTTGAGGACGAATCGCATGCGGGTTGCGCAGTGGGTCATGGAGGAGACGTTCTTCTCGCCTCCGATATTGTTCAGCAGCTGCGGCGCCAGCGCCGCGTAGTCGACCTTCGCCATTGATGTCCTCCTGAGCGAGTGACCGCTTCCGGGGAACAAAAAAGACCCGAGACAATGCCAGCGTGGGAACGCTGACGTGTCTCGGGTCTTGCCCCTGGCGGGTCACAATCCTGTGAATCCCTCAACGGAATTCACTGCGAATGATATGAACAAATTGATCAGCAAACAAGATGTCAGTCTGTGCTACACGTCACTATGCATGTGTCTGCTGCAAGGAGGAACTCAGCCGGGCAACATGCAGGGCGAGGTAGGCAGTCTCGTCCTCGGTGACGGCGACGCCCAGACGGATCTCCATCAGGTTCCGGATGCGCAGAGCCACCCGGTAGGAGTCAGGGGCGGAGCTGCGTAGAGCCTGGGCCACCTGGGAAGCGGTGCCGTCCTCGATCTGTACCGCGGTGCGTGCGCGCACCAGGAAGTAGCGCAGGTGGACCGCGAACCGAGCAGCGTCGACGGAGTCCGCATCGAAGGCCTCGCCAAAGGACTTGCCCAGCAGCCCCATGACCTGCCCAATGAGTCGCGACTGCTCACTGGCGGCCTGGGCCGAGGGAGCGCCGATGGCAGCGGTGAAGAGGTGGAGGGCCAGTGCGACAGCCTCACCTTCCGGCAGCTTGACCTCTTGAGCGGCGTTGATCTCCTCGACCATGACCTCGGCCAGCCGCAGTTCCTCGGGATGCAGGTGGGCGACCTCGGCGCGCAGCGGATAGTCCATGACCAGCCCTTGGCGGACCCGCTCCATGGCCTGGTTGATGTGGTCAACGACGGCGATCAGGGTCGAGGACGGAACATCCGCGTTCAGCCCCTTGGCCGCCTTGCGGAAGACCCGCTCAATGAGCACCAGGCGCTCCAGCGGGATCCCGGCGATGACCTCCGCCACCGACTGGGCGTTGTCAGCCGGGATGAAGCGACGGGAGATGAGGGAGGCGTCGACACTCTGGCCGCGCTTGCGCTGAAAACCGAGGCCCCGGCCGGTCAGGATCGCCTCACGCCCAATCTCGTCGCGCGCCAGCACGACGTTGTTGTTGAGCACCCGCAGTATCTCCACGAACCGATTGTGCCATGAGCCGCTCACCCTCGAATGGCGAAGGGCGAGCGGCCACGAGCACGAGACGGGGGGGATGCCCCGAGACAGCCCTGATGCCGCTGCTGAGACCGCCTCAGTCCTGAAGGCCCACCATGACGGAGGAGGCCTTGACGACGGCGACCGCCTTCTTGCCCTCTGCCAGCTCGAGCTCCTCGATGGCCGCGTTGGTGATGGAGGAGGTGATGATGACACCGGGGGCGACCTCGATCTTGACGACGCCGTTGACGGCGCCCTTCTCGATGGAGACGACGGTGCCGGGAAGCTGGTTGCGGGCGGAGATCCTCATACGGGGTTTCCTTTCGAGTTGACGCCAGTCCAGCACACCGTGAGATCACGCTAACGCTTGGTATCCGGACTGTTGAGGTGAGCCAAGATAGTACCTGCCAAACCAGGTCCGATGCCCTTGACTCGGGTGATGTCCTCCACGTCGGCTTGCCGGATGCGTTTGACCGAGCCGAATTCCCGCAGGAGGGCGGCCTGACGCGCCGGTCCCAGGCCGGGGACACCGTCCAGGACGGAGCGGGTCATGCCGGCCGAGCGCTTCTTGCGGTGGTGGGTGATGGCGAAGCGGTGGGACTCGTCCCGCAGGTGCTGGAGCAGGTAGAGGGCGGGCGAGGTACGCGGCAGGATGACTGGGAACTCCTCCCCCGGCACCCACACCTCCTCCAGACGCTTGGCCAGGCCGATGAGCGGCACGTCGATGCCGAGCTCGTCGAGCACGGTGCGCGCGGCATTGACCTGCGGCAGCCCGCCGTCGACGACGACCAGCCCGGGCGCGTAGGAGAAGCGCCGAGCCTTGCCGGTCTCCGGATCAATGGGCCCGGAGGCGACGGCAATGCCCTCGACGTCCTCGATCTCCTCAGCCGCTCGGGCGGCGGCCTCACCGCGCCCCTGCTCGGCGATGAGCCGCTTGAACCTCCGAGTGAGGACCTCGTGCATGGCGGCGGTGTCGTCGGCGGCGCCGCTGCCGTCCTGGCCGCGAACGGTGAAGCGCCGGTAGTCGGACTTGCGGGGGGCGCCGTCCTCGAAGACGACCATGGAGCCGACCTGGTAGGTGCCCTGGGTGTGGGAGATGTCGTAGCACTCGACGCGCAGGGGCGCCTCGGGCAGGTCGAGGGCCTCGGCGAGCTCGTCGAGGGCGAGGGTGCGCTGGGTGAGGTCTCCCGCCCGCCGGGTCTTGTGCAGCCGCAGGGCCTCTTCCGCGTTCTTGCGCACCGTATCCATGAGGGCGGCCTTGTCACCGCGCTGCGGGACGCGCAGGTCGACCTTCGCCCCGCGCAGGCCGACCAACCAGGCACGTACGGTGGCGGCGTTGCTGGGCATCTCGGGGACCAGGATCTCCTTGGGCACCGCCGTGGTGGCCGTGTGGGCGACGTCGTCGACGCTCGTGGCCGCTGACTCCCCGTTGCGCCGGGAGGCGTCACCGTTGGGACCGCTGCGGGGCAGGGGGCTGGACGGGGCGCGCTCCCCCACCCCGACGGAGGTGGTGGTACCCGAGGAGGTGGGGGCGCCGCTGTGGTGGACGGCGCCGGCGTCAGCCGGATCGATGAGGGAGGCGTAGACCTGCTCCAGGAGGCGTTCGATGAGCTCGGCGTCCCCGGCATCGTCGATGAGGTCGACGACCCAGCCGCGCTGCCCGCGCACGCGGCCGCCGCGGACGTGGAAGACCTGAACGGCGGCCTCGAGCTCGTCGCGGACCAGGGCGAAGACGTCGGCGTCGGTGGCGTCGGGCAGAACGACGGCGTTGCCCTCGATGACCTTGCGCAGTGCGGCGGCGTCGTCACGCAGGCGGGCGGCCTTCTCGAAGTCGAGGGCGGCGGCAGCGGCCTTCATCTCCGCCTCGACCTGACGCAGGTAGGGACCGGTGCGCCCGGCCATGAAGGCGCAGAAGTCCTCGGCCAGCGCCCGATGGTCCTGTGGGCTGATGCGGCCCACGCAGGGGGCGGAGCACTTATCGATGTAGCCCAGCAGGCAGGGACGCCCCGAGGCCTGGGCACGGCGAAAGACCCCGGCGGAGCAGGAGCGCACCGGGAACACCCGCAGCAGCTGGTCAACGGTCTCGCGGATGGACCAGGCCTGGACGAAGGGACCGAAGTAGCGGGTTCCCGGTTTGCGGGCCCCGCGGACCACCTGCACGCGGGGGTAGGTCTCCCCCATCGTCACCGCCAGGTAGGGGTAGGACTTGTCGTCCTTGTACATGACATTGAAACGGGGGTTGAACTCCTTGATCCAGGAGTACTCCAGGGCCAGGGACTCCACCTCGGTGGACACGACTGTCCACTCCACCGCGCATGCGGTGGTGACCATCTTCTGGGTGCGCGGGTGCAGGGCGGCAAGGTCCTGGAAGTAGCTGGACAGGCGCTGACGCAGGTTCTTGGCCTTGCCGACGTAGATGACGCGCCCCTGCCCGTCCAGGAAGCGGTAGACCCCCGGGGATGTGGGGATCTCGCCCGGGGCAGGACGGTACGTCGAGGGGTCGGCCATGCCCGCAAGGGTAGACGCCCATCATCCTCGTTCACGACACGCCGCCCTGCAGCCGGCCGCCAGGCCCCACAGGAATCCGACATAATGGAGGGTCCGAGCCAGTATGGACCGGACCTTCATCATGGTGGTGGGCGATACTGGGATCGAACCAGTGACCTCTTCCGTGTCAGGGAAGCGCGCTCCCGCTGCGCCAATCGCCCGAGGTGGGTACCGGATTCGAACCGGTGTAAACGGCTTTGCAGGCCGGTGCCTAACCTCTCGGCCAACCCACCATGAGATGCTGGGGCTGGGCGCTCCCGGCTCCTCGGAGCGGATGACGGGACTCGAACCCGCGACCCTCACCTTGGCAAGGTGATGCTCTACCAACTGAGCCACATCCGCATGACTCCTCACGGTCCGACCGAACCGCTCGGTGCTGGAAAACCATAGCATCACGATCGCAGTGACAGGCAAACAGCATCGCGGTGATTCACCTCACCGGGCAGCCGTTTGCTCCGGGGGCACCGGCCTGGCTATGGTTAGCGCCGCACCGGGCGATTGGCTCAGGGGTTAGAGCGCCTCGTTCACACCGAGGAGGTCACTGGTTCGATTCCAGTATCGCCCACCGGACAGCACTTTACTTTCCCTACGCTTGCCCTCTCTTTGGAGGGCAAGCGTTTTTTCATTCCTGCTCAGCGCGGTGGCGCCGGACCTCATGACTGAGAGTCCGGCGCCACCGTGTAACGGCCAGTAACGGCCAGTAACGGCCAGTAGCGACCGGCAAGGTCGCGACCAACGGCTTACTCAGATCCGGGTGCCGTCGGCGATCCTTCCGGGCGAGCCCTCCGCCTCCACGTGCGCCTCACTGGTGGCGACGACGTCGGCGCCAAAGGTCCAGTCGCCATCCACGGTCAGCGACTGCGCCTCCTTGATGGAGGGGACGCCGTCGGGGAACCGGGCCTCGAAGTCCTGGATCTTCTTGTAGAAGCGTGGGTCGAGACTCACGGTGCAGGCCTGCTCCGGAACCATCTGCAGCAGACCGTCGTCGTCGACCTTGTAGACGTCCGAGCGCACCAGCAGCAGATCGTTGGTGGTCTTGACCGGCAGGAAGCGGGAGCGGGGCACCTCGATGGCAGTCGCCCCCTCGAAGGCCTCCACAGCGGCTCCCATGGCCGTCTCGAGCTGGATGACTGGCGTCGAGGAGGAGTCGGCGGGGTCCACCGTCTTGCTGTTCCTGATGAGCGGAAGCCCGAGGATCCCTCCCCGCTCGACCAGGGTGTCGCGCAGCACCTTGAGATCGAACCAGAGGTTGTTCGTATGGAAGAAGGGGTGGCGGAACTGGTCGGTGAAGAAGTGCATCTGGTCGTCGGGGGTCTGTGCCGTGTCACGCAGGATGATGCGCCCGTCGCTCTTGCGCACGGCCAGGTGCCCGCCCTTGACGTCGGCCGGAGTGCGGCGGCACATCTCTGGGGCATAGGGCGCACCGGAGGCCGCGAACCAGCCGGCAATCCTGGCCGACGGGGCCGCACCGAGGTTGTCGGAGTTGGCGGTCATGGCGTACCGGTAGCCCTTGTCCAGGAGGGCGTCCAGCAGCCCGGAGGCGAGCAGGGCGGTGTAGATGTCGCCGTGGCCCGGAGGACACCACTCGAGCTCGGGGTCGGCCTCCCACTCCACGGGAGTCAGATCGTCAGCGCGCAGCTTGGGCTCGCGGTTCTGCAGGAAGTCCAGGGGCAGGCCGTCGATCTGGATCTCGGGGTGCCCGGCCAGCACCTCGAGGGAGTCCTCGCGAGTGCGGAAGGAGTTCATGAGGATCAGCGGCAGGCTCACGCCGTAACGTCGACGCGCCGCCAGGACCTGATCGACCAGCAGGTCCAGGAAGGTCTTGCCGTCACGCACCGGCAGAAGGGACTTGGCGCGATCCAGGCCCATCGAGGTGCCCAGGCCCCCATTGAGCCGGATGAGGACCGTCTTGCTCAGCGCCTCGCGGGCCTCCTCCTCGCTGACCTCGACGTCAGCCAGGGAGTCGATCTGAGTGAGGGGCTCGATGGTCTCCTCGGGGATGAGTCCTGTGGCTCCGGCCTCCAGGGCCTGGTAGTAGTGGGTGAAGACCGTGATGGCCTGCTCTGCGACGCCGGCGTCGCGCATCTTGTGCTGGGCTGAAGTGAGTCCGTTCTCGCTCATGACGCGCAGCCTATCTCAGCCTGACCGTTCTTGTGTCACTTTGTTCGGTTCTGTTCGTTCTTGAAGGATCGGACCTCTCCCGGTTCTCGAGTTATCCACAGGGCACTTGTACCCCCTTCACGACATCGACGACTCCCCTTTACTCTCAGATGATCCGGTTGAGTGACACGTGCTCACCGCCGAGCACCGAGTGACGAGGAGAACCGTCATGTCCATACCGCCCACTGTCGGGCCGAATGTCGCCCTGGTCCTGCAGCGACTGGACCTCATCGAGAGGAAGATCGACTGGCTCGCGGAGCGCGTCACCTGGCTGACCTACTCCTCCGCCGCCCCGACGCAGGAGAGCAGCGACTCCCCCGCCACGGCGAGGAGCGACAGCCCCTCCCATCCGGAGACGACTCCGCCTGCGATTCCCCCGCAGACGAGGGCCGCCTCGGAGCACTCCTGGCAGCGTCCCAACGAACCCCCCGTTCAGGCCCCGGTCAACGAGTCCCTCCCGGAGGACAGGAACGCCCGCCCCGCGACGGCCCCGGCCGCTGACGGTCCCCAAGCCTCCCAGACTGAGGCGCCGCAGGACCAACGCTTCCAGCCTCCCGCCCCCGTGGAGCCCGCGCGATCCTTCGCGCCCCAGGCGAGCCCGGCTCCGATGCAGCCTGCCCCCGTGGCGGGCAACGCCCCTCATACGCAAGGGACGAACCAGGTGGGACCGACCGGGATCGGCCAGGCAGGCGGCGCTGAGGCCGAGGCAGTCCCGGGCTGGGTCCAGCGAGCGATGCGGGAGGGCAACCTCGGGCGCTATCTGCTCTCCGGCGCCGCAGCGGTGCTCGTGCTGTCTGCCGGGGTCAGTCTGCTGGCTCTCGTCTGGGGCTCCATTCCCAACCCCGTCAAGATCCTGGGGCTGGCACTCATCGCGGTCACGATGACGGCCTCCGGAGCTCGACTGGGGCTCCGTCATCCCCATCACCGTGTCGCCGCAGCGACGATCACGGGAACTGGCGGGGGGCTGGGTTTTGTCGCCGTCGTGGGAGCCGTCCTTCTCGGCGGGATGCTCCGCCCGGAGCCCGCGCTGATCCTCATGGCCTGCTGGGGCATCGTGCTTCTGGCCGTGTCGCACATGACACGGGTGCTGTTCACCGCGGTCGTCTCCACTATCGGCGCTCTGGTGACCATCGGGTTCGCAGTCAGTCACGTGGCGCGCCAGCCACAGGCCGCGCTCGTCACGTGGCTGATGGTCAGTATCTATGTCACGGTGCTGGCGCTGACCTGCACCGTCCTGTCGCGCAACACCGGACGGATGAGGTCGGCCGCCTGGTATCCGGTGACATCGATGGTGGCGACGGCGACAGCCCTCATCGCCGCACCGATCCAGCCGATGCTGCGCGTCTCCACCGTCGGCGGCACCAGCATCAGTCTCATCCTGTGCGTGCTGCTGGTGTCTCAGACGATGCACGCGAGCACACGGCTGTGGAGCATTGGTGTCAAGACCTCAGGCTGGGACTGGGGCCTGACTGCGGCGGTGCTCATGGTGGGGTTCATCAACCTGTTGATGGGGCAGATGACTCTGCACCTGGCGCACACCGTCGTCGTCATCACCTATCTCCTCGAGCTTCTCCTGCTGGCCGCGGCGGCGCTCGCGACTCTCCCGGGCTACTGCCCCGATCACTGGCGCCGCGCCATGGCGATCGGGCACGAGGCCGCGTTCTTCCCCCTCGCACTGGCCGGCATGGTGGTCATTGACGCCCCCCGGGTCCATCTCTTCGTCGTCGTCGCTGCGATGCTGTGCCTTCTCCCGGCCATCATGAACGCAAGAGTGGAGCCGGCCCCGATCCTGGCCCTTCTCGGGACGGCGCCGATTCTCGTGCCTGCGGGCACTGCTTACTCCCGCAGCGACTCGTGGTCGCTCATCATCTCCGTGGTGATCTCTGCGCTTATGGTGTGCGTGGCCGAGGGGCTCGGCGACCGAGTCGCACGCAGCTCCCCACCCCAGGCTCCGTATGCCGCACCTTCACGCACTCAGCCACGGGTGCTGGCCCTGCGGGCGGCTCTGGCGGCAGTGGCTTTCAATCTCACCGTCCTCGCTCCGTTCCTGGGATCCGGCCTCGTGGAGGACTCCCAGGGCACCTGGGCGGCCCTGCGCATGGTCCCGGGCCTGGTGACGATCGCACTCATCGCGCTGGGTGCGGTCTCTGGTGGCGCCACACCCCTGCGAGTGCTCAGTGGGCAGTGCCGAGGAGCCCGTTACCAGGTGGGCCCCCACGGCGCGGCCCTGCCCGACCCATCAGGGAGGCAGACGGGAGCGCCGGCACCGTCCTGGATCGTCTCGGGGATGGTGGCCATGCTGGCGCTGGCGACGCTGTCGTGGGCTGATGCCGCGTCCTCGTCTGTCTGGATGCTGCTACTGGTCGCCGTCGCCCTGGGGCTGGGCGCGAGCGCCACGTGGCTCCTGCTTCCCTGGCGGCGGAGTGCGGAGGTGTGTCTGAGCCTTGCGATCGGCAACTCGCTGCTCATGTGGTTCGCAGTCATGGTGGCCACCGAGGTGGGACCGGGCTCGGTCCTCATATCGGTGCTGGTCCTGCTGACGGGCGGAGCCTGCATCGTCTTGGGCTTCGGCGCGCGTTTGACGATCCTGCGCCACTACGGACTGACCCTGGTGCTTCTGTCCGTGCTCAAGCTCGCCGTTATGGACGTGGCCTCGCAGAACTCGATCATTCGAGTCATCTCGCTGGCGGCCGCAGGTGTCGTCTGCTTCGTCCTCTCACTGCTCTACAACCGCTTCGCGCAGGAGCAGCGTCGCGAGCACGACCAGGTCCCCATGGGCCCCGGGAGCATCTGAGCGCGGCGAGGATCCGCCGTCGAACCGTCCAGCTGAGCCGGACCGGAGCGGGCACGGGCGTCAGCCGCGGGCGGCCTCAAGCACCGGGGCCAGGAACTGGCCGGTATAGGACGCCTCGGTGGCGGCGACCTTCTCCGGGGTCCCAGCCACGACGACGGTTCCCCCGCCCTTGCCGCCCTCGGGGCCCATGTCGATGACCCAGTCGGCGTTGGCGATGACGTCGAGGTTGTGCTCGATGACGACCACGGAGTTGCCCTTGTCCACCAGCCCCTGAAGCACCCCGAGCAGCTTGCGGATGTCCTCGAAGTGCAGCCCGGTGGTCGGTTCATCCAGGACGTAGATGGTCCGGCCGGTGGAGCGGCGCTGCAGCTCGGTGGCGAGCTTGACGCGCTGGGCCTCACCGCCGGAGAGAGTGGTGGCCGACTGTCCCAGGCGCACGTACCCCAGTCCCACCTCGACCAGGGTGTTGAGGTGGCGGGAGATGACCGAAGAGGCGGAGAAGAAGTCGGCCGCCTGGTGGATGGTCATGTCCAGGACGTCGGCGACCGTCTTGTCCTTGTAGCGGATCTCCAGGGTCTCCCGGTTGTAGCGGGCGCCGTGGCAGACCTCGCAGGGGACGTAGACGTCGGGCAGGAAGTTCATCTCGATCTTGAGGGTGCCGTCACCCTTGCAGGACTCGCAGCGTCCGCCCTTGACGTTGAAGGAGAAGCGCCCGGGTCCGTAGCCGCGCACCTTCGAGTCGGGCACGGCCGCGAAAATCTTGCGGATGTGGTCCCACACGCCGGTGTAGGTGGCGGGGTTGGACCGGGGCGTGCGCCCGATCGGTGACTGGTCGACGTGGACCACCTTGTCCAGGTGCTCCACTCCCCGCACCGTCTTGTGCCTGCCGGGTACGCCGCGGGCCCGGTTGAGCCTGTTGGCGAGCACCTGGTAGAGGATGGAGTTGACCAGGGAGGACTTCCCCGAGCCGGATACACCCGTGACGGCGGTGAGCACGCCGAGCGGGAAGGAGACGGTGACGTCCTTGAGGTTGTTCTCGCGGGCGCCGACGACGGTGACCTCACGGTTCTTGTCCCGCTTGCGTCGAGTGGCGGGGATCTTGATCTGACGCCGCCTGGCCAGGTAGTCGCCGGTGATGGAGCCCTCGGCTCCGGCCAGGCCCGCGACGTCACCGGAGTAGACGACCTCACCGCCCAGCTCGCCGGCTCCCGGCCCGATGTCAACGATCCAGTCGGCCGAGCGGATGGTGTCCTCGTCGTGCTCGACGACGATGAGCGTGTTACCCAGGTCCCGCAGTCGCTGGAGGGTCTCGATGAGTCGGGAGTTGTCACGCTGGTGCAGGCCGATACTGGGCTCGTCCAGAACGTAGAGGACGCCCACCAGGCCCGAGCCTATCTGGGTGGCCAGGCGGATGCGTTGGGCCTCACCCCCGGAGAGTGTGGCCGCGCCGCGGGCCAGGCTGAGGTAGTCCAGGCCCACGTCCACGAGGAAGCCCAGGCGCGCGTTGATCTCGGTCAGGACGCTGCCGGCGATCTGGGCGGCCTGGCCGGTGAGGTTGAGCCCGGCCAGGAAGTCTCGGGCCTCACCGATCGGCAGCTCGCACAGCTGAGCGATGGACAGCTCGCCCACGCGCACGGCCAGCACCTCCGGCTTGAGCCGGGCTCCGCCGCAGACGGGACAGGGGATCTCACGCATGTAGGCCTGGTAACGCTCCCGGGACCAGTCGGACTCGGTCTCGTCATGCTTGCGCATGACGTAGTCGAGGACGCCCTCGAAGCCGGTGGAGTAGATGCGTTCGCGCCCCCAACGGTTGCGGTAGGTGACCTTGACCTCGTAGTCCTTGCCGCGCAGGATCGCCTCCCGCGCACGCGCCGGAAGGGCGCGCCAGGGGGTGTCGACGTCGAAGGAGAGCTCTTTGCCCAGGGCCTCGAGCTGGCGGGTGAAGTACTTCTGGTGGCTCGACCAGGGGGCGACGGCACCCTCGGCCAGGGTGAGCTCCTCGTCGGGGACAACGAGCTCGGGGTCGACTTCGAGCCGGGTGCCGATCCCGGTGCAAGCGGGGCAGGCGCCGTAGGGGGCGTTGAAGGAGAAGGTGCGCGGCTCCATCTCGTCCAGGGCCAGGGGGTGCTCGTTGGGGCAGGCGCGCTTCTCGGAGTAGCGTCGCTCCCGGTCAGGGTCGTCCTCGGGCAGGTCGACCTGCTCGATGATGACCAGGCCCTCCGCCAGGCCGAGCGCTGTCTCCACCGAGTCGGTGAGGCGCTGGCGGATACCCTCGCGGACGACGAGCCGGTCGACGATGACCTCGATGTCGTGCTTGAGGCGCTTGTTGAGGGTCGGGGGGTTGTCGAGGCGCTCGGCGGCACCGTCGACGCGCACCCGGTTGAAGCCGCGTCCGCGCAGCTCGCCGAAGAGCTCGGAGTACTCGCCCTTGCGTCCGCGCACCACGGGGGCGAGAACCTGGAAGCGTGTGCCTTCGGGCAGGGAGCGGACCTGGTCGACGATCTGCTGCGGGGTTTGGGAGGAGATGACGGCGTCGCAGACCGGGCAGTGCTGGATACCGGCGCGCGAGTAGAGCAGACGCAGGTAGTCGTAGATCTCCGTCACGGTGCCCACTGTTGAGCGGGGGTTGCGCGAGGTGGACTTCTGGTCGATGGAGACAGCCGGGCTCAGGCCCTCGATGAGTTCGACGTCGGGCTTGTCCATCTGGCCGAGGAACTGGCGGGCGTAGGAGGACAGGGACTCCACGTAGCGGCGCTGCCCCTCGGCGAAGATCGTGTCGAAGGCGAGGGAGGACTTGCCCGAGCCCGACAGTCCGGTGAAGACGATCATCGTGTCGCGCGGCAGGTCCAGGTCGACGCCCTTGAGATTGTGCTCGCGGGCCCCACGGATGATGAGAGAGTCGTTCACGGGATTCGAGTCTAAGGGGTGACTGCGCGTCCCGCGCATCGCACATGTGTTCGACGTGTCTCATGGTCGGGACGGCGGAAGAATGCCTGCGCTCCTGGGTTCTCTCCACGGCTGGCGCTGCCGCCCTTATGCTGAGGTCATGAGCAAGATCTACGCCGTCGAGTACCGCTACGTCACTGACAAGGACGAGGAGATGGCCGCTGTTCGGCCCTCGCACCGCGCCTTCAACGGCCGGCTGGCCGATGAGGGCCGGCTGCTGGCCGCAGGCCCCTACGTGGGCACCCATGACGCCCTCATCGTCGTGCGGGCCGACGACGAGGCCGGCGCGCTGGCCCTGCTCGAGGAGGACCCCTTCCAGCAGGCAGGCTTCATCTCAGAGCGTATCGCGCGCGAGTGGAACCCGGTCATCGGGGTCCTGGCCTGAGCCGGCCTGACCCGGACTGAGGCACCGGTCTTCACGCTCAGCGGCGATGTGCCTTCACGCCTCAGGGTGCGGTCCCTAACGGTCACGCACGATCCGGCGTCGCACCAGGTGGACCAGCTCGATGCCGCCAACGGCCAGGCCCGCCATGAGCGCGATCACCCACCACACGCCGGGGGTGGGCCAGGCCAGAAGGAAGAAGGCGCGCACCGGCGGGGCGACGACGCCGAGGACCGCGATCGCCCCCATGAGGACCACCAGCCCCAACCGCCAGCTCGTCAACGGTCTGGCGGTGAGTGTAAGCAGCCACAGACCGCAGGTGATGAGCACCAGGGTTGTCGCCGTGGTCACCTGGGCGCGCGGGGCGTGGGTGAGTGTCAGCCAGAGGTACGTGGTCAGGGTCACGGTGCCCGCCATGAGTCCCGCCGGTACGCACAGACTGAGCACTCGTCTGAGGAACCCCTCCCGGTAGCGCTGGTCACTGGGGGCCAGGGCCAGGACGAAGGCGGGGATTCCGATCGTCAGAGAGGAGACGACCGTGAACTGACGGGGTAGGAACGGGTAGGCGACCGCCAGGGCTGACACGACGACGGCGATGAGCGAGGCGTAGATGGTCTTGGCCAGGAACAGGGAGGCGATGCGCTCGGTGTTGGCCATGACGCGGCGCCCCTGGGCCACGACCCCAGGCAGGGCCGAGAACTCTCCTTTGAGCAGCACCAGGCGCGCCACCGCCTTCGTGGCCGGCGCTCCATTGCCCATGGCGATGCCGAGGTCGGCGTCCTTGAGCGCCAGGGCGTCATTGACGCCGTCCCCGGTCATCGCGACGACGTGCCCTCGGGACTTCAGTGCCCGCACCAGTGCCCGTTTCTGCTCGGGAGTGACCCGTCCCAGGACGCTGGCGCCCTCAACGGCGTCGGCCAGGCGCTCCAGGTCCTCCTCCGTCTCCTGCCCGCTGCCCGCCCCGGCAGGCAGGGTACGTGCGTCCAGGGCGACGAGCTCGCCGCCGTCAGAAGCGGTGACTCCGGCCTGGCGGGCGACCGCGGCCACGGTCTCGGGGCTGTCACCAGAGATGACCTTGGCGTCGACGCCCTGCTGGCGGAAGTAGGCGAGGGTCTCGGCGGCGTCGGGGCGTATCTCCTCGGTGAGGATGATGATCCCTGCGGCCTCAAGGTCGTCGGGAAGCCGCGGCTCCTCCTCCCCCCCC
>NZ_KV810969.1:0-17220 GCF_001812965.1 Actinomyces sp. HMSC075C01 | reverse complement strand
CCCCCCCCGGAATCAGCCTCCAGGGTGAGCGCGAGCGGGCCAGGGCCACGACGCGCGCTCCCTGCGCGGCGATCTGACGAGCACGATCCAGTACTGACTCGCTGTGTCCTGCCAGGAGGATCTCGGGGGCGCCGAGCACCCAGGTGGTGCCGGAGCGGTCGCGAGCTGCGGACCACTTGCGGCGCGAGGAGAAGGGCACCGACTCGACGTCTGTCGAAAAGGCCGCCTCGCCGGGTTCCGGGACTTCCCTGAGGCCGTGCTCGCCGAGGCGCTCGGGATCGCTGAGCCCCTCCCTGATGGCGTCGGCGGTGGCGTTGGGCTCCCCCACCGTACTGAGTAGGGCGAGCGCCGAGAGCACCTCACAGGACGCCCGACCGCCGTCGGCGCCCTGGATCTCCCCGAGGCGGATGCGGCCGGTGGTGATGGTGCCGGTCTTGTCCAGGCACAGGGTGTCGACCCGGGCCAGGACCTCGACGGCAGGCAGCTCCTGAACCAGGACGTTGCGCCTGGCCAGGGACAGGGAGGCGGTGGCGAAGTTGACGGAGGTCAGAAGGACCAGGCCCTGGGGCACCATGCTGACCACGCCCGCGATACCGGCGACGACTGCGTTCCGCCAGGCGCCGCTGCTCCAGGCCTCGGCGATGCTTCCGCTCAACCGCAGCTGGGACCACACCAGCACGAGGGCCACGGGCACGATGACCCAGCTGATCCAGTGCAGCACCCGGTTGGTCCCGGCCTGCAGCTCGCTGACGACGAGCGAGTACCTGCGGGCCTCCCGGGCCAGCCGGTGGGCGTAGGCGTCCCCGCCGACCGCGGTGGTGCGGAACAGCCCGGTCCCGGCCGTCACCGTGGTCCCGGACATGACCTGCGCTCCGCTCACGGGGCGCACGGGCCGGGACTCACCGGTGAGGATCGACTCATCGATCTCCAGGCCGTCACTGGTCAGGACCTCCCCGTCAGCAGGCACCTGCTGTCCGGCCCGGAGCCGTACGACGTCGTCGAGGACGACCTCGCCGACCGCCACCTCGGTCTCGGTCCCGTCCCTGACGACAACGGCGCGGGGCGTCTCCAGCACAGACAGACGGTCCAGGGCGCGCTTGGCGCGGATCTCCGTCAGGGTCCCGGTGGCGGTGTTGAGCAGCAGAACGAAACCGAACAGAGCGTCCGCCCAGTGCCCCAGTGCCAGGACGAGGACCAGCGCGACGCCGAGGATGCCGTTGAAGATCGTGAAGACATTGGCTCGCAGGATCTGGGCGGCACTGCGGGAGGTCCGCTCGCGGTACTCGTTGGTCCGTCCGGAACTGACACGCTCGGCGACCTGGGCGGCGCTGAGCCCGATCACCGGGGACTCGGGGGGACTCGTCGTACTCACGAGTCACACAGTAGTGAATCAGTCGGAGGGTGCTCCTCCTCCTGGGGGCCGAGACCTCAGGATGCGGCCTCGGCACGCCGGGCATCTACTCGCGACTTGAGAATCGAGGCGATGACCGTGACCAGGATGGTGGAGATGATGACGCCCAGGGACACTCCGATCGACGCCTCGGGGATGGCGTGCCACTCCTGGCCCCCGTTGATGAAGGGCACCTCGTTGGTGTGCAGGGCGTGGACGATGAGTTTGAAGCCGATGAAGCCGAGGATGACCGCCAGGCCGTAGTGGAGGTAGACGAGTCGGTCGAGCAGCCCGTCGATGAGGAAGTAGAGCTGGCGCAGGCCCAGCAGGGAGAAGGCGTTGGCGGAGAAGACCAGGAAAGGCTCGCCGGTCAGGGAGTAGATCGCGGGGATGGAGTCGACGGCGAACATGACGTCGGCGGTACCGATGGCGATGATGCACAGCATCATGGGGGTGATCATGGTGCGCCCGGCGTGGCGGTGAATGACTTTTCCGCCCACGAAGCCGTCGGTCATGGGGATGACGCGGGCGACGAGCTTGACGAAGCCGCTGGGCCTGTACTCCTCATCGTCGTCGTCGGGTTCCTCGACTCCCTCCCGGGCCTGGGAGAAGGCGGTCCACAGGAGCCAGGCCCCGAAGAAGTAGAAGACCCAGGAGAAGTTATTGATGAGCGCGGCGCCGGCGAGGATGAAGATGAGCCGCAGAATGAGGGCGATGACGATGCCGGCGAGCAGCACCTCCTGTTGGTACTTCCGGGGCACCTTGAAGGAGGACATCATGATGACGAAGACGAAGAGGTTGTCGATGCTCAGCGCCTTCTCGGTGATGTAGCCGGCCAGGTACTCCTGGGCGAAGCCCCCGCCCCACACGAACCAGACGATGCCGGAGAAGGCCAGCGCCATGGCGATATAGGCCACCGACCAGACGGCGGCCTCCTTCATGGTGGGCTCGTGAGGGGTGCGCACGTGACCGACAATGTCGATCACGATGAGGGCCAGGATGATGGCCGCCAGGCCGATCCACCCCAGGATGTGGACGTCCACGTGTTCTCCTCCGGTACGGAACTGGTACCGGAGGTCTCCTCCCGCCACGTGCACAGGCCCTCAAGGCGCGTACCGCTCTGGCCGCGACGCCGGGAACGCAGGACCGTACGTGGTGCCCGCACCGCCGTGATGACGACGTCGCCGTTGGTTGGGAGTACTCCCCTCCGTGTATAACGTCCGAGAGTCTAACGGGGCGTTTCCTCTCGGCGTAGCCCCGCCGACGCACTCATGGCTGTGAGATCAGTCGGCGGCCTGCATGGCGCGCAGCTCCTTCTTGAGGTCCTGGATCTCGTCGCGCAACCGGGCGGCGAGCTCGAAGTGGAGGTCCTCGGCGGCGGCGTGCATCTGCTGGGTGAGCTCGTTGATGAGCTCGGCGAGGTCGCCCTGTGCCGCGCCCGCGAGCTTCTCGCGCACTGTGGCCTCGGCGGCGTGCTTGCGTCGGGCCCGCACCGATGAGTCCTCGTGGCCCCGGTAGCCGCCAGCCAGGAGGTCGGCGGTGTCGACGTCCTCACGGGCGAGCATGTCGGTGACGTCGGCGATCTTCTTGCGCAGCGGTTGCGGGTCGATGCCGTGCTCGGCGTTGTAGGCCAGCTGCTTGGTGCGGCGGCGCTCAGTCTCCTCGATGGCCTCGGCCATGGCCGGGGTGATGGTGTCGGCGTACATGTGGACCTCGCCGGAGACGTTGCGGGCGGCACGTCCGATGGTCTGCACGAGGGAACGGGTCGAGCGCAGGAAGCCCTCCTTGTCCGCGTCCAGGATGGACACGAGCGAGACCTCCGGCAGGTCCAGGCCCTCACGCAGCAGGTTGATGCCCACCAGGACGTCGAAGCGCCCCAGCCGCAGCTCGCGCAGGAGCTCGACGCGTCGCAGCGTGTCAACGTCGGAGTGGAGGTACTCCACGCGCACGCCCCTCTCGGCGAGATAGGTGGTCAGGTCCTCGGCCATGCGCTTGGTCAGGGTGGTCACCAGGATCCGCTCCTGGCGCTCGACGCGGGTGCGCACCTCCTCGAGCAGGTCGTCGATCTGTCCCTGTGTGGGCTTGACGACGACCTTGGGGTCCACCAGTCCCGTGGGCCGGATGATCTGCTCGACGACGCCGTCGGAGCGCTGGGTCTCATAGTCGCCCGGGGTGGCCGACAGGTAGACGGTCTGACCGACGCGGTCCTCGAACTCGGCGAAGGTCAGGGGGCGGTTGTCCAGTGCGGAGGGCAGACGGAACCCGTGCTCGACCAGGGTGCGCTTGCGGGAGGCGTCCCCCTCGTGCATGGCCCCGATCTGGGGGACGGTCACGTGGGACTCGTCGATGACGAGGAGGAAGTCCTCGGGGAAGTAGTCCAGGAGCGTGTTGGGCGGGGTGCCGGTCTCGCGCCCGTCGATGTGCAGGGAGTAGTTCTCGATCCCCGAGCACATGCCGATCTGCTGCAGCATCTCCAGGTCGTAGGTGGTGCGCATTCGCAGGCGCTGGGCCTCCAGGAGCCGGCCGTCGTGCTCGAGCTGGGCCAGGCGCTCGGCGAGCTCGGCCTCGATGCCCTCGATGGCCTTCTGCATGCGTTCGGGACCGGCCACGTAGTGGGAGGCGGGGAAGACGAAGACCTGCTCGACGGTGTCGATGACGTCGCCGGTCACAGGGTGCAGCGTGGCCAGGGCCTCGATCTCGTCTCCGAAGAACTCGATGCGGATGGCGAGCTCCTCGTACATCGGGATGATCTCCACCGTGTCGCCGCGTACACGGAAGGTGCCGCGGGTGAAGTCGATGTCGTTGCGGGTGTACTGCATCTGCACGAAGCGCCGTAGGAGATCGTCCCGGTCGATCTGCTGGCCCACCTCCAGGGGCGTCATCCGGTCCACGTACTCCTGGGGGGTGCCCAGGCCGTAGATGCAGGACACCGAGGAGACCACGACGACGTCTCGGCGGGTGAGCAGGGAGTTGGTGGCGCTGTGGCGCAGGCGCTCGACCTCGTCGTTGATGGAGGAGTCCTTCTCGATGAAGGTGTCCGTCTGTGGGACGTAGGCCTCGGGCTGGTAGTAGTCGTAGTAGGAGACGAAGTACTCCACCGCGTTGTTCGGGAGAAGCTCGCGGAACTCGGCGGCCATCTGAGCGGCCAGGGTCTTGTTGGGCTCCAGGATGAGGGTGGGGCGCTGGACCTGCTCGACGAGCCAGGCGGTCGTCGCGGACTTACCGGTTCCCGTGGCACCGAGCAGGACGATGTCCTTCTCCCCCGCCCGGAGGCGCTCGGTCAGCTCGGCGATCGCCGTGGGCTGGTCACCACTGGGTGTGTAGGGGCTGACGACCTCGAAGGGCTTGGCTGCGCGCTGGAGCTCGGTAACGGGACGCATGCCCTCAGGCTACGCGGTCCGGCCGACACCATTGACACCTCTGATCGCGCGGGCGGCTCGTTCATCATCCTGCGATCCGGTTGTCACCACACAGATATGTTTTTGTGTCCAGGAAGGAACCTTCCAATCGACTTCGCCTATTACGGTGATCTCCGCAGGACGTCGGGCCGTCCCGTTCCATGTTCATGTGGATACTCACTGGGCCCGCGTCTGCCCCGTCTTCATCCCCTGAGTCCAAGGAACTTTCATGGCTTTCATCGTCGCCGTCTCCGCCACCATCGTCGGCGCCCTC
This sequence comes from Actinomyces sp. HMSC075C01, assembly GCF_001812965.1. Classification (NCBI taxonomy): domain Bacteria; kingdom Bacillati; phylum Actinomycetota; class Actinomycetes; order Actinomycetales; family Actinomycetaceae; genus Actinomyces; species Actinomyces sp. HMSC075C01. The sequence goes on along the minus strand of NZ_KV810969.1, from coordinate 12,158 downwards.
GGCCCTGCCCGCACCGCCTCCCGACGCAGCAGCTGCTCGGGCTGAGTCCGCTTTCCGGCTCTACCTCTCGGTTCCGCCCCACTCGACGGCGGTGAATCCGGTCCGGGCGGGTGCGGGCACCAGCTTCTGCTCCCGAACCGCTGTCTGCGGCGCGTCCCCGACGACGATGTAGACCCGGATGAAGGTATCCGGGACGATCTCGGCACCCGAGGAGGGGTCTGTGAAGCGGTAGACGGCCTGGCGCGCGAACTCCTCAGAGGCGAAGGTGACTAGGGCTCTGCCCCGCTGGGCGATCCGCGGCCCCCAGAAGGTGATGAACTCGGCCGCCTCGCGCTCACTGAGCCCCAGGGTGGAGAGCTTGTCCTCCAGGAAGGCGGTGACCGCATCCGCCTCGACGACGAAGCCCTCGTCCTGAGCGAGGGTGGCCGGCTCCTCCCCCTCCCAGAACAGTGACGGGTAGTGCCGTCCCGAGGCGTCGGTCAGGTCCCCGTCAGGTGCTGCCGTCACCTGCCACGCGACGCTGCCGTCCGCCTGCGTCTGCGGCGTCGGATAGGTGTAGGTCAGCGTCCCCTCATAGTCCAGGGACACCGACAGGCCCATCGTCTTCGTGGGGTAGAGGTACAGGACCGGCTTCTTGGGCATGTCCCGTTCCGGCTCTGGGCTCGGCTCTGAGCTCGGTTCCTCAGTCGGCTCCCGGTTCTGCTGCTGGATGGCGGCACAGCCCGCGAGCATCCCGCCCGCAGCAAGGCCGCCGAGCAGCAGAAGGCTCCGACGAGCGGGAGTCTGTATCGGTGAAGGCGGCATGACGGTTCCTTTCGTAGAACTGATGCGTCCGGCCCGACGGCGTCCGGGGCGCCGTGGCTGCTCGCCTCACTGTAGGAGTGGGCGCGGTATCCGCCGATGGGAAGGCCTCCCCTGCCGTCAGGCGGTGGCTCCCGGCTCCAGGATCCGGGTGCTCCAGAGTCTGTCGACCTCGGCGCGCAGGTCCTCCAGCGTCCCAGAGTTGGACACGATGACGTCGGCGACGGCTCGGCGTTCCTCGTCGGTGGCCTGCACGGCGATACGGGCCAGTGCCTCGTCACGAGTCATCCCTCGCGTGGTGAGCCGCTCCAGACGCAGCTCGAGCTCGGCCTCGACGACGACGACGAGATCGAACAGGTCCTGCATCTGCCCCTCGACAAGGAGAGGAACATCGTAGACCGCCACCTGCCCGGCCGGAACCGTGTCCATCCGAGCCCACGCCTCTGCTGCGATGAGGGGCAGGAGGAGTTCCTCCAGGCGCACACGGCGCAGGTCGTCGGAGAAGACCAGCCGTCCCAGGGCGCTGCGGTCCAGGGAGCCGTCCGGGGCCAGGATTCCTTCCCCGAACTCGGCCACCACTGCCGCAAGACCGTCACTGCCCGGGCTGACGACGTCACGAGCGACCTCGTCGGCACTGGTCACGACCGCGCCACGCTCCTCGAGCAGGCAGGCCACCGTCGACTTGCCTGAACCGATGCCACCGGTGAGCCCCACGCGCAGGGCTCGATCCGTCGGACGGCGAGTGGAACAGGGGGCAGGTGTGTGGCGCATGGTCCCATCATGCCGTGACCTGCCCGAGCCGGGCCAGCGCGCCGGCGATACTGGCGTCACCAGCGATACAAGGCGCGGCCTCGCCCTGTCAGTCGCCCACTGAAGCCGCCCGACCGTCAGTCGTGATCGTCGTGGTTGATCCGGGTCGTCTTCTTCCTCCCCGGCCCCGCCCGTAGGGAGCGATGCGCTCCTCGACCCGGGCCAGCGACTCCACCGCGCCCTGCGGAGGACTCACGCACCGGGAGGCCTGCTCCGAGGCCCGCGAGATGACTTCGCGGATGATCGGTGCGCGAGAGTGGTCCTCCTCCACCCCGTCAACCAGGACCTCCGCCAGCGCGGAGAGGACCTGCACGGCAACCAGAGGGTCGCCGACGGCGTCGACGAGTATCCCGCAGCGTTCTCCTGGCCGGTTGATCGGCCAGGATTCCATCGCCTCCCTGCACTGGCGCCATATCCGGCCGCTGGAAGCGCTGTCTCCACGAGCCTGAGCGGCGTGCGAGGCCAGAGCCAGGGCGGCGCAGGCCGTTTCCGTCCACCCTTGGCTCAGACTCAGCTCCGCCGTGTCGAGATGCTCCTTCTCCGCACGTTCATTGGCGCCCAGTGCCGCCAGCAGCCGACCGAAGGCCAGGCGGAGGTCGACGACCAGCTCCAGGGTGGAGTCGTCCACCACCTCCGACAGCGAGGCGCTGACCGTTTCCGCGGTCGACATGGCGCGCTGTCGCACCGATTCCATGCCATAGCCGCGAGACAGCGTGAGCAGCTCACGGACCTCCTTGAGCAGCGCTCCCTGGTTACGCAGCCGGGCGCGATCAGCCGGCACTGCGCTCGTCACCGTCCCGTAGGACCGACTGGCCAGACCTGCGGCCTCAGCGGCCATGCGCATCTCAACCCGGTACGACACGCCATTGTTGCCGTTGCGGACGTCGAAGCGGTGGGCGATGCCACGCACGAAGGCGGTCATGACGTCATAGGCATGGACAACGGTGTCCCAAGCCGTGAGCTCCAGGTTCCCCCACGGCGTCGTCCAGCTCAGCGAGGCACCCAGGGCATGCTTTCCGTAATCAGCCCGGTTGGCCTCCCGCATGACGAGAGCCAGTCCGACAGCGGTGTTCATCAGCTGCCAGGCCGAGGCCTCCGAGACGGCCTTCATGGGGCTGTGACGGATGAGCGCGATGGCCCGCTGCCACTGGGAGGACAGCCCCAGGTACTCGAGCCTGTCCGCCAGGCACTGGAGTGACACGACATCTGGAAGGTCGAGCCGGCTCAAGGAGACGAAGGCGTCCTCGGCCTCAACGAGCCGTTGGTGGGCCAGGTAGGGAACCAGCACCGCCCCCAGCCCCCGCGCGGTCTCCAGGGGATCGGCCTCGGCACGCTTCGGGGTGGCCGTGGCTGTGCTGATGACGCCGGAGTAGTCGTCATGCATGCGGGCGGTGGCCAGGACGGCTCCGGTGTCGGCCTTGCCGAAGGAGAAGAGTCTGGCCTCACGGAGCTGTTCGAGGGCCTCGTCCCTGAGGCCGAGGACGGCGGACAGCTCCACCTGGGCGTAGCGCAGTGGAAGCGTCGAGCAGCCGTGGGCGGCCCGAATCCCCTGACAGAAGGCGATCGCCTGCTCAAGGCTCTTCCTGCTCGTGTCCGGGTCCTGGCCCAGCTGAACCAGCCACGCCCGGTCGACGGCGCAGACCGCCTGCACCACCTGGCCGGGCGCGTTTCCCGCAGCCGCCCCTTCGCCGTCGTCGGCGGCGATCGCCTTCCACAGGGCCGCTGCAGCGGCGCGACTGGGGCAGACGGGGTCGACATCCTCCAGAGCGCGGGCAATGTCGCCCCAATAGCTCATATCGTCTCCAACGGTCGTCACGTACAGGTTCCTGCTCCTGGGAAGCAGGGAGCGCCGGCCCCGGCCACAGCATGGCACAGGTGAGGTGCCCGAGCGATGGGGAGAAGGCACCGACATCTGAGGGTCTCTGCCTGCTTCGCAGGCAGAGACCCTCAGATGATGTCAGAGATCAGTTCTGATCAGTGAAGAGGTGCGGATGCTCAGTTACCAGTGAGCTTCTCGCGCAGAGCGGCCAGGGCCTCATCGGAGGCCAGCGTGCCAGAGGCCTCCGACGGAGCCGAGGAGTAGGAGGTGCCGCCCGCGGGGGCCGCCGGAGCACCGGACTCCCGCTCCTCCTCCAGGGCCTTGGCGACCTGGGCCTTGTGGGCCTCCCAGCGGGCGTGAGCAGCCGCGTACTCGGCCTCCCAGGCCTCGCGCTGGGCGTCGTAGCCCTCGAGCCACTCGTTGGTCTCCGGGTCGAAGCCCTCGGGGTACTTGTAGTTGCCCTGCTCGTCGTACTCGGCCGCCATTCCGTAGAGGCTGGGGTCGAAGTCCTCCGACGTCGGGTCGACTCCCTCGTTGGCCTGCTTCAGCGACAGGGAGATGCGACGACGCTCCAGGTCGATGTCGATGACCTTGACGAAGACCTCGTCTCCGACCTTGGCCACCTGCTCGGGGACCTCGACGTGACGCTGCGCCAGCTCGGAGATGTGGACCAGGCCCTCGATGCCGTCCTCGACGCGGACGAAGGCACCGAAGGGAACCAGCTTGGTGACCTTGCCGGGAACGACCTGGCCGATGGCGTGGGTCCGGGCGAAGGCCTGCCACGGGTCCTCCTGGGTCGCCTTGAGCGACAGGGAGACGCGCTCGCGGTCGAAGTCGACGTCCAGGACCTCGACCGTGACCTCGTTGCCGACCTCGACGACCTCGGAGGGGTGGTCGATGTGCTTCCAGGACAGCTCGGAGACGTGGACCAGACCGTCGACGCCGCCCAGGTCCACGAAGGCACCGAAGTTGACAATGGAGGACACGACACCGGAGCGGACCTGCCCCTTCTGCAGGGTCTGCAGGAAGTTGGTGCGGACCTCGGACTGGGTCTGCTCGAGCCAGGCGCGACGGGAGAGGACCACGTTGTTGCGGTTCTTGTCCAGCTCAATGATCTTCGCCTCGAGCTCACGGCCCACGTAGGGCTGAAGGTCGCGAACGCGACGCATCTCCACCAGGGAGGCGGGCAGGAAGCCGCGCAGGCCGATGTCCAGGATGAGACCGCCCTTGACGACCTCGATGACGGAGCCGGTGACGACGCCGTCCTCCTCCTTGATGCGCTCGATGGTGCCCCAGGCGCGCTCGTACTGCGCGCGCTTCTTGCTCAGGAGCAGACGCCCTTCCTTGTCCTCCTTCTGCAGGACGAGGGCTTCAATCTCATCACCGACGGAGACGATCTCATCGGGGTCGACGTCATGCTTGATGGACAGCTCGCGAGCGAGGATGACGCCTTCGGTCTTGTAGCCGATGTCGAGGAGGACCTCATCGCGGTCGACCTTGACGACAGTGCCCTCGACGATATCGCCGTCATCGAAGTACTTGATGGTCTCGTCAACGGCGGCGAGGATCTCCTCGGTCGAACCGATGTCGTTGACGGCGACCGGGGCGGGGCTGGGCGTAGTGGTTGTCATTGAGTGGATGCTCCGAATACGGATAGTTGGATCGGGTTGATAGGGACTGCGCGCTCCCCAGTAACGTGGATCGGCCCGGACCAATTCATCATCCTGGTTGGATCAGTCTCATAGGAGACGCCCAGAAGCGCACGAGTGAACCTTAGCAGTACGTGACGAATCCGTAACTAGACGATGCTCAAGCATTATCCCGTACGTACGTGCAATCGCTCACGTCATCTGACGACTTGATGTCAAAAGGATGACGTGCCGATCTCATTCATATATCACCGGCTTCTTCGGCCGAGAGCGCGGGTCCTGGAAGGGTCCTCTAGTGGGCGGCCTCACGCCAGGTGCGTCCTCGTCCGACAGCGACGTCCAGGGGGACCGAGAGCTCTGCCGCCCCGCCCATCTGTTCCTTGAGGAGGGCCTCGACCGCCTCGGCCTCTCCGGGCGCGACCTCGATGAGGAGCTCGTCGTGGATCTGCAGGAGGATGCGGCTTGCCAGTGCCTGCTCGCTCAGCGCGCTGTCGACGTCGATCATGGCCTTCTTGACGATATCGGCGGCGCTGCCCTGGATGGGAGCGTTGAGGGCGGCCCGTTCAGCCATCTCACGGCGCTGCCGGTTGTCGCTGGTCAGGTCGGGCAGGTAGCGCCGGCGCCCGAACATCGTCTCGGTGTATCCGTCGCGGCGCGCCTGCTCCACGACGGACTCCAGATAGTCGTGAACCTTCCCGAACCTGGCGAAGTAGGCGTTCCTCAGATCCGCCGCCTCGGCGTTGTCGATACCGAGCTGACGGGCCAGCCCGAAGGTCGACAGACCGTAGGCCAGTCCATAGCTCATGGCCTTGACGTGGCTGCGCTGCTGGGCGGTGACGTCCTCGACCCTGATGCCGTGGACGAGGGCGGCGACGTAGCGGTGCAGGTCCTCCCCGCTGCGGAAGGCCTCGATCAGCGCCTGGTCTGCGGACAGGTGCGCCATGATGCGCATCTCGATCTGGGAGTAGTCGGCGGTCATGAGGCACTCATAGCCCTCGCCGACGGTGAAGGCCTCACGGATGCGCATTCCCTCCTCGTGACGGGCCGGGATGTTCTGCAGGTTGGGGTCGGTGGAGGACAGGCGCCCCGTGGCGGCGATGGTCTGCTGGAAGGTGGTGTGGATGCGACCGTCGGGCTGGATCGCCTTGCGCAGTCCCTCAACCGTCTGCCGCAGCTTGATGGCGTCGCGGTGCTCAAGAAGGTGCTCCAGGAAGGGGTGGGAGGTCTTGGCATACAGCCCGGCCAAGGCATCGGCGTCCGTGGTGTAGCCGGTCTTGGTCTTGCGGGTCTTGGGCATCTTCAGCTCGTCGAACAGGACGGCCTGGAGCTGCTTGGGACTGGAGAGGTTGAGCTCTCGCCCGGCGGCGGCGTAGGCGCCCTCAGCGGCGTGGGTCACGCGGGCGTCGAGCTCGGTCTGGCGGGCTTGGAGCACGGCGTCGTCGACGGCGATACCGGCGTTCTCCATGACGGTCAGGGTCGCGGCCACGGGCATCTCCAGGTCGGTGAACAGTCCGGTGACATCACGAGCCGCCATCTGCTCATCGAGCACGGCCTGGAGCGGGAGCAGGGCGGCGGCCCGACGTGCACTGGCCAGGTGGGATGCGGGAACGGCCTCGGAGGTGAGGGCCTCGAGGTCGAAGGCGCTCTGGGAGTCGCCAGGGCCACCGTCGCCCCTGGCTCCGTTCTCGTTGACGGAGGCCAGGTCGATGCCGAGCCAGCGCTGGGTGAGGGTGTCGACGTCATAGCTGCGCTGCTCAGGGCGGCACAGGTAGCCGGCCAGCGAGAGATCTGCGACGACGCCGTCGAGCGTGAGCCCCCGGGCGCTCAGCGCGTGCCAGCTGCCCTTCGCGTCAGCGACGAGCTTGGGGCGCTCCACGTCGGACAGGAGCCGGGCCAGGACGGCTTCGTCCCCGGGCAGGATCTCGGCGAGGTCGATGACGACCGCCCGAGAGCCATCGGACAGCGACACGAGCACGGCATCGCCCTCCACCGGCCTGAGGATGCCGACAACATCGACGCCCAGGGGGCGGGTGCCGTCGTCGCCATCTGCCGGCAGGCCGGCCTCCAACCAGTCAGCCAGCTGCCCCGCGGCAAGATCGTGTCCCAGCGAGACGATCTCCAGGTCGCTCAGTGCGTTCAAAGCGCCGGCTTCCTCTGCCTCGCCCGGCTCGGCGTGGTCGGAGGTGTCGGTGAAGCTCAGGATGCGCAGCGCCCGCTGGTGCAGGGTGCGGAACTCCAAGGCCTCGAACACGCGTGCCAGGCCGGCGCGGTCGGCACCCGCAAGGCGCAGGTCGGTGCGCGGGACGACTCCGAGATCCAGGTCGGTGAGCAGGTGGTTGAGGCGGCGGTTGCGCACGACGTCGTCGAGGTGGTCGCGCAGCGACTGGCCGGCCTTGCCCTTGATCTGGTCCGCATGAGCGATGACGCCGTCGAGCCCGTCGTAGAGGTTGATCCACTTGGCGGCGGTCTTGGGGCCCACGCCCGGGACTCCGGGGAGGTTGTCGCTGGTCTCGCCAACCAGGGCGGCGAGGTGCGGGTAGCGCTCGGGCGTCACCCCGTAGCGCTCCTCCACCTCCTGAGGCGTCATGCGACGCAGTGTTGACACGCCCTTGACCGGGTAGAGCACGGTGCACCGCTCGGTGACCGTCTGGAAGGAGTCGCGGTCTCCGGAGCAGATGAGGACCTCCATGCCCTCTGCCTGGGCAGAGGTCGCCAGGGTGGCCAGGATGTCGTCGGCCTCGTAGCCCGGCGCGGTCAGCGCTGTGACGCCCATGGCCTCCAGGACCTCCTGGATGAGCTCGACCTGCCCGAGGAAGGGCTGCGGCGTCTCATCGCGGGTTCCCTTGTACTCGGCGTACTCCTCAGTGCGGAAGGTGCCTCCCGGCAGGTCGAAGGCGACCGCCACGTGGGTGGGGCGCTCATTGTCCAGCAGCGACAGGAACATGGACACGAAGCCGTGGACGGCGTTGGTGGACTGCCCCGTCGACGTCGTGAAGTTGTCGACGGGCAGCGCGTAGAAGGCGCGGAAGGCCATCGAGTGTCCGTCAATGAGAAGAAGCCGTTCGGGTACCGGATCCGAGGGGGACTGAGGTGTTGGACTCGTCGCAGGGCTGGTCTCGGTGGTGCTCACCGTGCCAGCCTAGGCCCATGACCCATCCACAGTCCGACTCGCCCCTCTCCCCCATCAGCGTAGGGGGCTCCAGTGACTCTCAGGCCTCTCCTGCCTCCGCCGACTCCCCCGGCTCGCCGGCGGTCGTCGGGCCGCTGGGCCCCGTAGGCCGCGTCACTGCGGCCTCCTACTCCGGAGCGAGTGCCTCCGCCGTGGCCTTCCCGGACCCTGCCCGGCGCCCGTACCCGGATCCGCGTCCCGCGGGCTCTGCCGTCTCCGCCTCCTCAGCACTGCACGCGGTGCTGGAGGACAGTGAGGAGGGCACGCTCATGGAGACCCTCGGGATGGAGGTGGTGACTCGTGACGCGAATCGGACCGAGGTCCGGATGCCGGTCGATGGCGCCCGACAGGTCGTCGGAATCCTGCACGGCGGTGCCACCGCTGCGATCATTGAGACGGCTGCCTCCGTGGCCGCGCGCGCGGCGGCGCCCGACGGTGCCGTCCCGGTGGGGGCGGAGCTGACGGTCAGCCACCTGCGCTCCGTGTCCCAGGGCTGGGTGAAGGCCACCGCCGTTCCTCTTCACCGCGGCCGTCGCACCGTGGTCTACCAGGTGACGGTCACTGACGACGAGGAGCGGACCATCGCCGTCGGGACGCTGCGCAGCCTGTTCACCTGAGGCTCCGCACCGCAGAGGGCGATCAGTGGACGCTTAGTCCTTCTTGGCCGAACCGACCTGTTCGATGACGGCGTCGGCCACCTCGCGCATGGTCAGACGCCGGTTCATGGAGGTCTTCTGCAGCCAGCGGAACGCCTCCGGCTCGCTCAGCCCCATGCGCTCCATGAGCAGTCCCTTGGCCCGGTCAACGCGTTTACGGGTCTCGAAGCGCTCGGTGAGGTCGGAGATCTCACTCTCCAGGGAGAGGATCTCCTCGTGCCGTGACATGGCGATCTCAAGTGCCGGGATGAGATCCGCCGGGGTGAAGGGCTTGACGACGTAGGCCATGGCGCCGGCGGCGCTGGCTCGTTCGACGAGCTCGGTCTGGGAGAAGGCGGTCAGCATGACGACGGCGCAGTTGTGCTTCTCGAGAATTCTCTCCGCCGCGGTGATGCCGTCGGTCACCGGCATCTTGACGTCAAGAACACACAGGTCAGGGTCATGCTCATCAGCCAGGCGGACGGCCTCCTCACCGTCTGCGGCCTCCGCGACGATCTCGTAGCCGGCATCGGTGAGAGTCTCGACGATGTCAAGGCGGATGAGGGTCTCGTCCTCGGCGACGAGCACCCGGCGGGACTTGGTGGTGCTGGACTCATTGCTCACGGCTGCGATCCTAGTATGATCTCGCTGTTAGCGCCCCCGCAGAGCCGGCGGCGTGCCTCCGTAGCCCAATTGGCAGAGGCATCCGACTCAAAATCGGAGTGTTGTGGGTTCGAGTCCCATCGGAGGTACCAACAAGCTCTTACCCGAACCCACCCCAGTCGAAACAGGCTGGGTTGCGGTTCCAGATGTTGAACAACGCTCACCCACCAGGGTGGGCGTTGTTTGTGTTGTGGGGCTCGTGGGCTCATCGTCAGCGGTGTGCGACGTGATCGAGTTGTCAGGCTGAGCCGCATGCTGCAGGTGGTGCGCATGGGCGGCGGCGTGCAGGCTGGGGCTGGCCAGCTGGTCGAAGGGTGAGGTGAGCAGGGCGCTGAGGCGAGTGCTGGAGCCGGTGTCGGCGAGGTTGACAGAGTGCGGTGCAGCCCCTCCCCCGCTGGCATCGCCAGTTCCTTCTTCTCGAGCGCTGTCCTCACCGCCCGTCTCCTCACCTGCTGCATCCTTATCCGCTGGCCCGCCAGCATTGGCAGCATCGCTCGTGCCATCGCCTGTGCTAGGCAAGATGACCCGTCCCTCCTCATCGACGAGTGGATTGACCAGCACCCGCTGGAAGAACACCTGGTTGAGCAGCTTCTTCAGGTGGTTTGGGGCAGCTTGGTAGAGGCGGTGGCAGTCTTCGATGAGGTCAAGGGCCTGGGTGAGGTGCTGGCGGACTTCAGCGGCGTCGGCTTGGTAGGCGGCCAGTTGGCGCTCAATATGGTCAAGCTCGCTCGTGAGCTTGGCTTGTTCCTCTTTGAGTAGGTCAAGGGGCACCGCTCCTTCGTAGTGGGCGTGGAGGAGACGACGTCGTCTGTCTTCAATGTTGGTGCGCCGGGTGGTGAGGGAGCGCACTGCTTTGGCCTTGTCTCCTTCGATCTGGCTTAGCTCGTCGTGGAGGTAGCGCTCGATCTGCGTTCTGTCTGCTGCGCTGAGCTGGATGGTTCGGTAGAGCTCTACCATCCGGTCTTCGACGACGTCGATGAGGACGGCGGTGAAGGCGCAGTCGTGGAGGCGGCAGCGGCGGGCGCAGACGAAGTAGGGATAGATGGTGCCCTTGCTGTTCTTGGCATTCTGGACGGACAGGCGAGCACCGCACTGGCCACAGACAACCGTGCTCTTGAGGAAGTGGTTGTGGATGCGCTGGCGCTCCCCGTAGCGGCGTGAGGCCAGGATGGCCTGGACGGTCTGCCAGGTCTGGCTATCTACCAGCGGCTCATGCTTGCCGGGGTACTCCACGCCCTGGAACGTGACGATGCCCTTGTAGTAGGGGTGACGCAGGATCTCGTGCAGGCGCGTGGCCGTAATGGGCTTGGCACAGCGCCGTGGCGTGGGTGGGATACTCAGGCCGAGAGTGTTGAGATGGTCGGCTAGCTGCCGCACCGTCCAGTTACCGGTCGCATACTCGGTGAAGGCCAGCCGGATGAGCGGTGCGCGCTCCTCGTCGAGGGCGATGGTGCGGACCTCTCTTCCGTTCTCGTCTCTGGCACGGACGTTGAGGTAGCCGAGCGGTGCTTTGCCCAGTGTCCCGCCGTTCCTGGCCTTTTCTCCCATCCCCTTGATGACCTCATTGGCTAGGTTCCGGGAGTAGAACTCAGCAATGCTGCTCATGATGCCGTGTAGGAGCATGCCGCCCGGTGTCTGGTCGATGTTCTCGCTGGTGGAGACCAGCCGGACGCCGGCCTCTTCGAAGGCCCTGTTTATCTCTACATCGTCCGCCCGGTTGCGGGCTAGGCGGTCGAGCTTGTGGACGATGACGTAGTCGATCCCACCATCTTCTTTGAGGTAGGCCAGCATCTTCTGCAGCTCAGGGCGGTTCGCAGACCTGGCGGACTCGCCCCGGTCGGCGAACTCCTTGACGACCAACGCACCCATTGACTGGGCCTTGCGCTTATTCGCTTCCCGCTGAGCCGGCAGGGAGAAGCCCTCCTCCGACCCACCACGCTGGGCCTGCTCCCGAGTGGAGACACGGATGTATGAGACGGCCCGCTTGGGGGTGAGCTGGGCGGCCATGGCGGTGAAGGGATCAGGGGCGAGTGCGTCAGGCATGGTGCACCTCCTCATGCTGTTCATTGGCTTGACTGGTCGTACTGGTTACGCTGGCGTCGCCGGCTTTGCTTGTCTCGCGGGCATCTGTGCCGTCAACTGCTTTACCGGCCTGGTTGACCTGGCTGTCCGCACCGGTTTCGCCAGGCTTGCTGTGTTCGCTGGTTTGCTCGCGCTGCTGGCGTTCTTGTTCTCTCAGCTCATCGAGCTGGCGCATCCATGCGCCTTCTTCGTCGTTCCACCAGGCAGGCGGCTCACCGTCGCCCGGCTGCCAGGTATTGAGGCAGACCAGGTGGGTGCCGGCCTGGGTGAGCTGGTCGACGACCGCGTCAGCTTCGGCTGTGGTGAGGTTGGGGGTGGGCCAGCCCGCCGTGATGACGTACGCCACCCCACCGCGCTGGCAGGCATCGAGCAGCATGCCCAGGCCGTACTGGCGCTGCTGTCGGTCGTGGAACTCGGTGACCAGGTTGAGGCCCATCGCGTCGGCGTAGTCCTCGACCAGCTCCCGTTGCCGGGCCAGCTCGAAGGGGTAGCGGGCCGCGCCGTAGAAGATGGCGATCGGCCCAGTGCCT
>NZ_KV810968.1:0-732 GCF_001812965.1 Actinomyces sp. HMSC075C01 | reverse complement strand
AGCAGTCCACGCAGCACACCGCGGGCCGACGGATGGGGGCTGCGACGGCGTCGTGGCGCTGCTGCTGTGAGGTGTAAGTGCGGGTGTAGACGCACTCCTCGGCCAGGATGCGGTTGTAGCGCTCGACCTTGCCGTTGTGCTGTGGGGTGTAGGGGCGGATCCTCTGGTGGCGTGAGACCAGGGAGGTGATGGTCGTGGTGAAGGCCTGGGCGCGGTAGCTCGCCCCGTTGTCGGTGACGACTCGCACGAGCCTTGTGACGCCGTGGGCGGCCAGGAAGGCCCGGGCGCGGCAGAAGAAGCCGATCGTGGTGGAGGCCTTCTCAACCGCCGAGGGCCTCGGTGTAGGCCAGGTGGGAGAAGCCGTCGATGGCGGTGTGCAGGTAGGCGTAGCCGCCCCTGGCTCCTTTGCCTTCATATGCCCCAATCCAATATCGAGGACGTACTACCAGCGCAAACGAAACCAAAAAAGCGTCACAACCAGGCCGCACTCGCTCCAACCAACGCCGCATCCTGACCCTTCATGCGTGATCTGCAACGGCTCCCTCTACGACCCACAACCAGCCACGAAACTACCCCACTGCCACTTGACGCGACACATAGGGGCATCCCGCAGCACTGGCCCCAACACAATCCAACCCCAGTCAGCCAACAACGAGAGACTGAACTTAGCCTCGAGTTTTCATCGTCGGGGTGTTGAATGGACTGCTGGGGGTTTTTCGGACAGTGCTTGTT
>NZ_KV810967.1:0-252 GCF_001812965.1 Actinomyces sp. HMSC075C01 | reverse complement strand
CCGCCTTTGCCTGGTGGAGTCCCTCCGCCACCTCCGCCGCCCTTGCCTGGTGGGGTCCCTCCGCCACCGCCACCCTTGCCAGATGGAACGGCACCGTCAGCCCCCTTGGCGGCGTCGGCTGCGTCGTCGGCGTGCTTAGCCCCCTTAGCTGCGTTGTCGGCGTGCTTGGAGCCGTACCCCAGAGCCATAGCCACCATACCGGCAAACTTCTGACCTACGTCGTCGAACAGGCGGTTCGCCTTGGTTAGCAGG
>NZ_KV810966.1:0-1298 GCF_001812965.1 Actinomyces sp. HMSC075C01 | reverse complement strand
AGGCAAGGGAGGAGGAGACGATCCCGTCAAGAAATCACAGGAAGCTCATGAACGCGCTCGAACAGCAAAGAATGAGTTACCTGCCGGCAATGAGCAGAAAACCACTTCTTCCGACCATGTCAAAACCCTCAGCGGCTGGAGCAAGGATCGCCCCGACGGATTTCAGGAACCTAATGTGAACGATGTTTTAGCCAAGCAGGAAGAGATTGGCCACCCTATTAAGAGATCAGGCTGCAGAGATCATGGGGTCGACGGCCAGCAACTAGCTTCGCACGCAGAACGACAGTTATCGCTGACCGCAAAAGAGCCATACATTGGGGTCTCCAAGAAGGTTTGCTCCGACTGTCGCGGATACTTTAGTAAACTGGCCCAGCACGAGGGGCGAGATTGGTATGTGACCGACCCTCACGAGACGCTGATATTCCGCGCAGACGGAAGTGTGGACTCCCTCAACTGAAGTTCACAACAAATACCTCTAGCCACACAAAAGGAGCAACACCATGATTGACATAAATTCAATAAATCGCGAAATTCAGTTGGCTCGATTTGAGTTAAACGATTCAAGCAACATTAAAGGAATTCTATCTTTGAGGACTAGGAAACGTATTTGGAAAGCAATGCTAGACCCAGAGGACACTGAAGGCACGTACCGTCGAAGGACGTCACTGAGGATACTGTGCGTCGAGCAGGTAAAACACCACTGGTACCGTGCTTTTCCGCGCGACGAGCGCGTAGACGAGATGATAGCTCTCACTCAAGACGTTGTCGAGCAAAGAGAGGACGCAGACACCTCTCAGCAACGCGCTGAAAGTTTTCTGGTGGACGTACTCGATGAGATTGACGACTTTAATTCGATAACGGAGCCTGCGTCGTTTGTCGCGGACGCTGCGTCAAGCACAGTGATCTCAGCTTGTCATCGTTATCTTGACTATGATATTGCTAATTCAGCAGAAGAGGATGATGAGAGACTTCCGGATGCGCTTGATACGAGTTACTGCTGCGCCAGCGCCGCAGCCGGGGCACTGAACTGGCAGCCGTTGGAGGAGACCGACGTCGATGCCCGCCGCGCCTTCTGGCTGTGGTACCTCGATGAGGCCATCCCCGCAGTCCTTGAGGCTCAGTGACCGCCAGCCGGGCTCACCGGCGCTCAAGCAGGAGGAATCAGATGATCGACATGGGTGCGGTGCGCGCTGAGGTTGAGGCGGCCCGCGCTGAGCTGCTCGATGAGGAGGACAACCCCAAGGCGATCCTGTCCCTGGGGACCCGTAAGCGGGTGTGGCGGGCCATGATCGACCCCG
>NZ_KV810965.1:0-213 GCF_001812965.1 Actinomyces sp. HMSC075C01 | reverse complement strand
AACCCGATCGGCATACGGCACTCGATCACCGCACGCTTGGCTGTGAGGTGCTGGCCCACCGCGGTCAGCCCCAGAGCGTCCAGGCCCAGGAAGGTCGTCAGATCAGGGCAGGTGAAGGTAGTCTCAGGCACGTCGAGGTCTCTCGTGACGGTTGTCTAGCAGCTCCCATCATCGGGGGACCTCGACCCCCACCCAAGCAACGACGCACCCACC
>NZ_KV810964.1:71473-95915 GCF_001812965.1 Actinomyces sp. HMSC075C01 | reverse complement strand
ATCCGAAACTCCCAGAAGTCATGAGACAACACAGGGGCGGTGCGTCTCAGGCGAGAAAGGCCCGAAGCAGATCGAACCCCACCAGGGCCACCGCGACCGCGATGGTCCCGGCGATCCCCACAGCCTGCCGCTTCCCCCGAGGAGCCCAGGCGTAGATCGCCGAGACGATCCCTCCGACGAGAAGCCCACCGAGGTGCCCCTGCCAGGAGATGTTGGCCCCCAGGAAGGAGATAACGGCGTTGATCGCCACCAGCGCCACGATCCCCGAGGTGTCTCGCCCGAAGCGCCGCTGCACGATGAACATGGCGGAGAACAGGCCGAAGACCGCTCCCGAGGCACCCACTGTCAGCGTGAGCCAGGAGTCCGAGCCCGGCCAGGAGAGCCAGTAGATCATCGTCGAGCCGCCCAGAGCGCTGAGCAGGTACACGCTGGTGAAGCGCCATCGCCCGAGCACCGGCTCAAGAACGCCGCCCAGCACCCACAGGGCCCACATGTTGAAGCCGAGGTGCATGTAGTTCGCATGGAGGAAGGCGGTGGTCAGGAACCGCCAGGGCTCGTAGACGGCCAGTGCCGGCACGAAGCCCAGGCGGAGCTCCATCGACTGCGCGTTCACCTCGGGGACGAAGACCTGAAGCGCGTAGACGACGACGCACAGGCCGACGAGGATCTTGGTGACCAGGGCACCGGAGACCACGTTCCCGCCCAGCGGCGTGCGCGCCTGACGTCGACCGGCCTGAGCCTGACGAGCACAGTCCACACAGTGCACCCCCACGGAGCTGGGTACCTGGCAGGCGGGACAGGTGGGTCGGTCGCAGCGCTGGCAGCGCACGTAGGTCACCGTGTCCGGGTGGCGCGGGCACACCGGCGGTGCCTGTTGCGCGAATGAGTTCATCGAGGTCATCGGATACTCCTGTGCGGATGATCGGGGCTGGCGTGTTGGGACAGGTGGACCGGATACGATGACGCCGCCGGGACGCAGGTCCCAGCGGCGTCACAGAGGCGAATCACACCAGATTCCAGTGGTTCGGTAGCGGTGCGGTGGCAGGCTCCTCGTTGCCGAGCAGCCGCCTCGTCCCCTCCTGGGAACTACTCGGTGATGTCCACCGAGGTGATGATGACGTCCTGCACCGGGCGGTCGCGCGGGTCGGTCTCCACAGCGGAGATCGCGTCGACGACGGCGCGGGAGGCCTCGTCGGTGACAGCACCGAAGATCGTGTGCTTGCCCTGGAGCCACTCCGTGGGGGCGGTGGTGATGAAGAACTGCGAGCCGTTGGTGCCCTTGCCCAGGCGGCGGCCGGCGTTGGCCATGGCCAGGACGTAGGGGGCGGCGAAGGTCAGGGAGGCGTCGATCTCGTCGTCGAAGACGTAGCCGGGTCCTCCGGTGCCGTCACCGAGCGGGTCACCGCCCTGGATCATGAAACCCGGGATGACGCGGTGGAAGATGACGTTGTCATACAGCGGGGAGTGGGACTCCGTGCCGGTGCGTGGATCCGTCCACGCCTTCTGGCCGGTGGCCAGCCCCACGAAGTTGGAGACGGTCTCAGGAGCCTGCTCGGGGTAGAGCTCCAGGCGGATATCACCGAGGTTGGTGTGAAGAGTCGCTTCCATGAGTGCCATGGTGGCACGGTCCCGACCCCATCGGCATGAACCCCTCAGCGGCGTGCGGTGCTGTTCACCCCAGGCAAAACGTCTGGACATCGTGTGGGCCAGGCCGCGCAGGGGTGCGACCATTGGTGCACGTTGCACAACAACCGTCTGTATCCGTTTCCAACCTGGGAGGCAACCATGCCCTGCCTGATGAAGACATGCTGCGACAAGAAACTCGACACCGCTCATCTGCGCAAGGAGGCAGCATCCCTTGCCGGATCCGTCGTTGATCAGGCTGAGAAGGCTGCCCTGTGGGCTGCTCCGCACGTCAGCAAGGCCGCCGAGGGCGTGGCCCGCGCCGCCAAGGACGCACAGGAGCGTCTGGAGCCGGTGGTCCACGAGGCCCGTCACCGGGTTGTCGAGGACTACATCCCGCGTGCGCAGCGCGCCGCCGTGGCTGCCCAGGCTGCCGCGGGTACTGACGGTACTCTGACAGAGCGCGCCCAGCGCGTGGCTGTTGCCGCAAAGTCCGCCGCATTGGAGGTTCCCGTGAAGAAGCAGAAGAAGCACCGCGTGCTCAAGACCCTGGGTTGGCTCGCCGTCGCCGGCGCGGCCGCTGCCGGCGCCTACGTCGTGTGGCGTCGTAGCCAGCCGGTTGAGGACCCGTGGGCCGAGGAGTACTGGGCCGACTCCACCGAGGATGAGGCCGGCTACGGCATCAGCCCCGAGGACGCTCAGGCTTGACGGCCCCCTCTGAATTCACGACGGCGCCGCACTGGATATGACCCAGTGCGGCGCCGTCGTCATTCCAGTTGTCATTCCCTGCCGCTGGGCGCGACCGGCCTCCACAGGCCGGCCCCGGTGGCGGCGGCAACCGGTTCAGGCCCGATGACGGTGCACCCGGAAGCCGGGGCCGATGTCGCCGGCCGGGACCATCTCGGCCAGGGAGACGGGGTCGCTCAGTGACCTCGCCGCGACGAAACCGGTGATGGTGTCCACGCCGTAGTCGAGGAGTACCGGGTTGAGCGGCGTCGACGGCCCCACCAGGACAGTGTGCGCCTGGCGGGAGAGCTCGATGAGGCGCGGCGCGGTCTTGTTGACGAAGCTCGATGAGGAGATGAAGACGACGTCGCACTCGGGCAGGATGTACTCGCAGGCGCTGTCCGGCCAGTCACCGGGCTGAAGGTTGCGCTCAAGACAGATGTACTCACCGGCGCCGGCCAGGGCGGCCTCGGCGAAGGGGAAGTGCCCGATGACCGCGACCCTCTTGCCGACGATCATCTCCTGGTAGGGGTCGAAGACCTGGCGCCAGGTCAGTCCCTCCCCGGTGGGCTCGAATCCGTTGGCTGCAGCCGTCTGCTCGCGCGAGTACCAGGAGTTGATGGCGGCCTGGCCGATGCTGGCCTCAGCCAGGTTCCAGGACTTGGCCAGGGCGCCAACGTCGCGCAGTGGCCGTCCGTCGAGCGGCCCGTCCCCGCTGAGGGCCGGGCGGCTGCGCACATCCATGGTCCAGGCCGTACCGACGCCGCCGGCGGAGTTGAGGACGCGGCTCCAGCGGGGTCCCTGGCCCGCCGTGCGCACGACGACGTCGTCAGGCAGTCCGTCAAGAAGCGCGTCGTAGATCTCCCATGGCTGTGACATGACTTCATCCTTCCGCGACCGAGTGGTAACTGAGCCTGGCCTATCCTAAGCAGTCCCGTCCGACGGCGCAGCCCTTCACCCCAGCGCCTCAACGACTCCTCACGGCATCACGTCAGTGCAGACAGAACCGAGCACCGCTGCCCACACGATGAACCTGCACCCATGATCGCCCCAGAAGAATACCGATACGTCACTTTCCAACCGAGGACATCATTCATTGATGACACTCAATCGTGATATTGATTGCTGTTGAGTTACAGGAATCTTACTGTGTCTCTCTGTGGAATTCCGTAATGCTACCGTGTCAAGGCCCATTCCCCTAAAACTGAGGTAGCGCTTCATGCTTCGCCGATTCTTCGTCCGCTCACGCCGGCGGGAACTGACGTCATCATGTCAACCCTCCTGCCAGTCTCACCAGAGACTGAGGAGCGGCGCCGCGATCTCGGTGTTCACGCTGATCGCTGCCGCACTGGGTCCTGCAACGCTCCTGGTTCCCCCGGCCGAGGCCATTCATGGCAATCCTGCCGGAGGATCGGGAAAATACACTCAGGTGATCGACTGGATCGACTGGACTGAGATGACCAACACCGTGCCCGGAAAAGGCACGATGGTCCTTCCCGATGGAAGCACCGGCGTGGTCTGGTCGACTCCTTCACGGATCTCCGGTGATATGTGGCGCACCAGCCGCTGCACCATCTCCAATGTGCGTACTACTGCCGTAGGAAAGGATGAGCCGGGCCTGCCCACGGATCGGGGCCTGAGTGTCGGATACAAACCGGGTAACTGGCGGGGCGACGGCCTGTCTCACCTGTACAACGACGGCACCAACTACACCGCCGGGGTCGCCAAGAAGCCCCAGATGACCTCGTCGAACCTGCCTGTGGGTATCGCCAACCTGAGGGACTCCTCCACGCAGCAGTTCCAGGTCGAGTGCAGCGCCTACCTCGTCACCTCCGCCTCCCAGCCCGCGAAGAGCCAGCTGGAGCGTCTCCCCAATAAGGTGGAAGTGCCCATGGAGGGCATGGTCTTCGCCGATGCTGAGGCCTCGAGCTGGCACATACCGAACGGCCAGAAGGAGTACATCTCCGTTTCCCCGATCCCCTACGTCGCCTCTGAAAGCGTCACCTACCGCCTGTTGGAGAGTGCTCGGACACAGGGGTGCATCACGAACTCCGTCGTGGGCAAGGTCTCCGTGTCCACACCTGTTGGCGATAGGCCCGGCCTGAAGTTCCGCCCGGACGACGCCGAGTGCAGTGCCAAAGTCCCTAACGGCTACGGTCCCTCCTCGGTCATGCTGCTGAGCAACATGCGCAGTGGCTATGTCGAGATCCACGGAGGCGGTCGGGGCGCCGTCGCCCTCGGCGTCGTCTCCTACATGGACTACGGCGACGCCCCGGAGAGCTACGGCGTCGCCGGCAGCGTGTTCCAGCCGGCCTGGAGCGGCGGGGAGCTGTCTGACAACGGAGAGCGCAACATCGCCCGCGGCAAGACACCGTATGAGGGCGACGCCGGAGACTGGTACAACCTCAGTGAGGCGGCGGACCGGAGGAACGTGGCCACCACCAACTCCGCCGTCGTGCGCCTGGGTGCCCTGACGGACAACGATGACAGCGTCGCTCACAGCGCTGACGCCTCGAGGGACGACACCACGGATATTGATGATGAGGACGCCCTGCCCGCCGGCTGGGACCGCGTCATCTGGACCGACATCGGCAAGAAGTGGAGCCAGGAGATCACCTGCTCGGGCAGTAACACCAAGATTGCCGGCTGGGTGGACTGGAACCGAGATGGCGTCTTCTCCGCCGGTGAGCGCTCCGCGGTGACCTCCTGCTCCAGCGCCGGTAAGGCCACCGTGACCTGGACCGTCCCCCAGGACGCCAAGCGGAGCACCATCAATGGCAACGGTGCCGCCACCTTCATGCGTCTGCGCATCACCGGTCGCCCGCCCAACGGTCAGGCAGCCGAGGACCCTCAGCCCACCGGCATCACGGTCAATGGTGAGGTCGAGGACCACCAGGTGCAGGTCCAGCTGCCCAACCTGACCATGGTCAAGCAGGTGGACAACACCGCGGCCGGTTCCCTGGGCCTGTCCGCCAAGGACTGGACGCTCACCGCCACTCCCAAGAGCGGTAAGACCGCCTCAGGCGCCGGCGGCTTCGACGCCGCTTACCTGCCCCAAGGCCAGACGGTGCTGTCGGAGTCCTCGTCGTCGCCCAAGTCCGCCGGGTACAAGGCCACCGTCTCCTGCGCGCCGCACCCGAACTCGGATATCAGGACTCCGTCATCGACGGTCAACACCGCCTCCAAGACCCTGGATCTGGCCACCGGTGAGTGGATGCAGTGCACGATGGTCAACACGGCTGTGCCCGGGCAGGTCATCTGGAGCAAGGTCGACGACGCCGGCAACCCCCTGGCGGGGACCGTCTTCACTCTGTCCTCGCCGGCGCTCAACGGCGGACGGAAGGAAGTGACCGACTGCGTCGCCGCCGGCGGCAAGGCCACGTGCCCCAATGGCTCGGTGGACCAAGACCCGCGTGCCGGGTACTTCAAGGTTGTGGGGCTCACCTGGGGCGAGTACTCCATCACCGAGACCCAGGCGCCGGCCGGCTACCACCTGTCCAGCACCACCGTGACCAAGACCCTGGACGGATCAGCGCCCGCCGCCAGCAGGGACGACAACACCCCCACCCTCGACCTGGGGCAGGTCACCAACACCCGGATCAAGGGATCGGCCACCTGGACCAAGACCGATGAGCGCGGCAACCCTATCAAGGGCGCCCAGTGGTCACTGATCCCCGTGGACTCCAACGGCAGGCCCCAGCCGGACCAGGCCCGCACCATCACCGACTGCGTGGGCACCTGCGCCCAGGGCGGCCTGGACACCGATGCGAACCCCGGAGCCTTCACGCTGGCGGAGCTGGGCTACGGCTCCTACCGGCTCGTCGAGACCAAGCCGCCGACCGGCTACATCCTGGACGCCACCCCCCGCACCATCACCATCTCCTCCCAGGGGCAGGTCGTGGCGCTGGGCAACATCTCCAACCGCAAGTCGGCGGTGCCCGCCATCCCCTTCACCGGAGGGAGCGCGGCCGACACCTTCCTCATCGCCGGTGGGGCGGTGCTGGGGATCACAGTACCGGTCATGCTGGTCCAGGCCTACCGACGCCGGCGGGCCCTGAACTCCTGACTCGATTCATGACCTGAGTGAGTGGTCAGGAAAACCTTGATGGGCGGCAGACATCGAGGTGTCTGCCGCCCATCTGTGTGCTCCCTCGGTGCGGATGCCTCACAGGAGCGGCAGGAGGATGTCGGTGACGGCGTCGACAGGTGGGGTGGTCGCCGGGTCGGTGAGGTACTCCTCGATGATCGGATGGTCTCGCGGTTCCTCGCCCGAGCTCAGCAGCCACTGACCGTAGAGCCACCGGTAGGCGGCATGCATCGAGGAGTAGGGGCCGATGTAACGCATGATCGCGTACCGGCCGGCCTGCACCATCCTCTCAGCAAGGCCGTGGGGAATCTTCGTACCGGGGTCGACGACGGTTCCAGCCGCCGAGCGCAGATCAGCCGGGGGAACGGCATCGGGATCGTCCTCATAGATGGCAACCATCAGACTCCCGGAGCCCACACGGTCTCTGACTCGGCTGAACGCCCGGCCGATATCCATATAGGAACCACGGTGCTCGGATACGGCAAGTCGATAGCCGCGGCGAGTCTCCACGCGCACCGCCCACCCCGGGTCCTGACTCACCGACGACGTCGATCCTGAACCACAACTCGTCACTGGTGAGTCGATCGATGCCGGGCGTCCACCGATGCGGAATCGGCTGGGAGTCGTCCTATATGCGCGGAGAAAGGCTCGACTGAACACTTCGGTGCCGGTGAACCCGGCTTTCCAGGCGATCCGTTCCACCGGCCACGAGGTCTCTGTGAGCATGGCGGCAGCCCGCTCCAGACGGAGACGGCGTACGGTCTGAGCGGCCGTCTCCCCGCGCACCGCCCGGTAGATGCGGTGCCAGTGATAGCGGGAGAACCCGGAGACGTGAGCGAGGGTCTCCAGGCTGAGGTCGTCGTCAAGATGCGTGTAGATGTAGTCGGTGACAACGTCGAGCTGGCGTTGGTACTGCTCAGCCCTCATGCGTCCGAAAGGACCCCAATGGAGAGGTGGATCGAGCCGTCCGGAGCGTAATACTCGTAGTCGGCACGATAATCACGGGTCAGGTCCTCGCGGGCCCAGACATCCACCCACGCGTCATAGACACTCTCCGGCCGAGCATCGGCCAGCATGAGGATGTCGCGAGTGGAGTTCGGGATCGTCACAGTCACCTGGCCAGGGGGAACCGGACCTCCGGCCTCGATGCGCCTGCCGATGACGAGGGTGTAGACACCGTCGACATCGTCGCCGGGAGTCTCGTAGTCGGTGTAGACCGCATAGATGCCGGGGCCGACGCCGGGCTTCTCGGGTGCGAGGAGCCCGGCGTCGGCAGCGGCCCGCCAGTGAGGAGGAATGGTGCGGGCCGCCTCTCGGTTCGACGTCCGAAGAGGCAGGCCGACAACGTCGAAGGAGCCGATCGTTTCTCTCATGCGCACCATGATGCTCATATGGCGCCCAGAACTCACTGACGAATCTTGCGGACCTGGGCGGGTCGTCAGCCCTGTGAGTGGGTCAGAACGATCTTGCCGGTGGTGGTTCCCGCGCGCACCGCGGTGACGGCCTGCGCCGCGTCCTGGATCGGGAGGCGGTCGGTGACGTGGACACGGAGCTCTCCGGAGGCCACGAGCTCCACCGCGCGCCTCAGGTGGCCTCCGACGAGCGCCGGGTTCGCCCGACTGAAGGCACCGAGGTTGAAGCCGATGACGCCAATGCCCCGCAGCCACAGCGACGTGGTGCTCACCTGCTGGTCCTCCGCCTGGGAGGCGTCCCCCAAAGCCAGGAGCCGTCCACCCGTACGCAGCAGGTCGAGGCTGCGCAGCCTGGCCGGGCCGGCCACCGGGTCGGCGACGACGTCGAACTGAGCGGGGTCGGCCTCCGCGAGGTCCTCAGTCAGCCAGGCCTCGTCATAGCCCAGGTCCAGGATCTCCCGGCGCTTGACCTCGCTGCGGGTGACGCCGACGACGCGGCCCGCCCCGAGCAGCCGGGCCACCTGACCCACCTGTGAGCCAAGACCACCGGCAGCAGCGTGGACCAGCACACTCTCACCACGGCGCAGGTGGGCGATCTCCTCCAGGGCGACGAGCGCCGTCGTCGAGTTGGCCGGAACTGCGGCGGCCAGGACCGGATCGACTCCCGCCGGGAGCGGTGCGACGAGCTCCGCAGGAACCACGGCAACCTGCCCGTAGCCGCCACCCCCGGTGATGGTCAGGGCGACGACGGCGTCCCCGACTCGATAGCCATCCACCCCGTCGCCGAGGGCGCGGACTCGACCACTCACCTCCAGCCCGGGAGTCCAGGGCAGGTCGATGGGCACGAGTCCTTCGGTGAAGAGCGCCTCGACGTAGCCGACACCGGCATGGTCCACATCCACGGCGATCTGACCCGGTCCGGGCTCAGGGGTGGAAGCCTCCTGGTACCGCAACCCGGACGCCGGGCCATCGAAGCTGACGATCTGCATGGCCTTCATGAGCAACACCTTCCTGTATCAGTCGCCAACACCATATCAGATACCTGATACACAACACGGAGCAGCACCGCCGCGATTCGCGGAGGCAGTGGTGATCTTGGACCCGAGACAGCAGTGATCGTCGATGTCTCGGCCGCTACTCGGCGATGAGGTCGTCGCGCAGGAGAGAGGTGACGCGCCCGAGCATCTCGGTGAGCTGCTGGCGCTCCTTGGCGGTGAAGGCCTCGGCCATACGCTGCTCGATGCGGCGTGCAACCTTGTCGGCGCGCAGTAGCAGGGCCTCGCCCTCGGGTGTGAGTGAGGCGATGAGGACCTTGGCGTGGTCGGAGGAGGGGCGGCGGGTGACGAGTCGCTTCTGCTCCAGTTTGGCGATGACGGTAGCCATCGTCTGCGGAGTGACCGCGGCGGCCCTGGCCAGCTGGGCCGAGGACTGCTCGGGCACGTAGTACAGGGAGAGCATGGCCGCGTACTGGGCCACGGTGAGGCCGAAGCTCCTCAG
Organism: Actinomyces sp. HMSC075C01; assembly: GCF_001812965.1. Classification (NCBI taxonomy): domain Bacteria; kingdom Bacillati; phylum Actinomycetota; class Actinomycetes; order Actinomycetales; family Actinomycetaceae; genus Actinomyces; species Actinomyces sp. HMSC075C01. Next base: position 86,570 of record NZ_KV810964.1, on the reverse strand, counting down.
GGCCTGGGTCTTGGCGGCCATCATGGCCTGCTCGGCCGACTTGATGTGCAGGCCGAGCCGCACCCCGGTGTCCTCGATGAGCTCGCGACGTCCTCGCCTCGGGGGCGGAATGTCAACGGTGCGGCTCACGGTGCTCATCCTAGGAGGCGTCGTCATCGGGGAAGAAGATCTCCTCGATGGTCAGGCCGAAGACGCGAGCAATGGTGAAGGCCAGCGGCAGGGAGGGGTCATAGCGCCCGGCCTCCAGGGCGTTGACCGTCTGGCGGGAGACACCCAGCTCCTCGGCGAGCCGAGCCTGGGTCCAGCTGCGCTCGGCGCGCAGGACCTTAAGTGCGTTCCTCACCGGTACCGCCAGGCCGTCCACAATGTTCCGACGATGAAGAACACTCCCCACACCATCACGACCCATGAGGCGCTGAGAAGAGGCAGGCCAACTTCCTCCATAAAGCCATAGGCAATACAGGTGAGAATCGTGCCCGCCGAAGAGATGACCAGAGCATCCAGCATCTTCTTCTGCTGCATCTCATCAATCTCTTGGAACATCCTCTTCATTGCCCACGCGCACACGCAGGCTCCGATCATGGGAAGCAGCACAACAATGAATCGCCATGGCGTCCCCTCCACGAAATGGAGCCAGAATCTGTTGGCGAAAATAGCCAGAGAATAAAGCACCATGCCGATGGTGAACCGAACGAGGTAGGCGACGTGTGCTTTACGGTCACTACTCATGATACCTGCGATGCTAACAGAACCGGAAGCCCAAGACCAAGCACATCGAGACCCCAGTGAGCGACCACCAGCGGCCACAGACCGCCACGACACCGCCAACGCATGCACCCCATGAGCATCCCCACCAAGAAGGTGGTGACGAACCTGGCGAGCTGCGCCCGCGGAGTCAATGGCGTCAATGCCGTGTGCTGAAGCGCGAAGAAGAATGCGATAACGACGAGTGCCGCGTTCCTATGGCAACGAGATTCGAGAACCTCGGCTGCATACCCGCGATACAAGCCTTCTTCTGCCAGGGCTATCGTCACCGGCATGACGAGCAAAGCCCACCATCCCATCCACAAGGGAACACCATGCAATCCTCCTGAGGCGGGAGGAGGCCCCTGATACGCAACCAAGTTGCCAATGAAAGTCGAGATGAAGAATCCGATGAACAGCATGATGAATGCCAGCAGTCCCCAGGCTGTGCCCAGCCGGCTGGGAGCCAGGAGATCACGCAGGCGACGATTCTTCCGAGCCAGCATCTGAGACAAGACAAGCAGAGTGATGACGTCAGCGATCACTACCGTCACGTTGGTCCAGACAAGGGCCCGGTTATAGCTCCAGTCGACGAAGGGCAGAACGATACCGGTGCCGGCGAAGAGCAGGACGGTTCGCATCAGGAGAAGCACCACCACGCTGCGCCCGGTTCTTATGACGTCAGGTGAGGAAGTCATGCCTCAAATATAAAGCGACCTTGTCATACAGTCAAGGTTACTTTCCATCTCGACGACGTTCCCTCGACCGCCCCGTCGTCATTAGGTACGCACTGCCCAGGGTTGTGCCGGCGATGACCGGGAAGGCGGGGATCACCCACCGGTGGGAGCGCACCTCGACCCCATGAGCTCGCAGCGTCCGCTTCGCGAAGATCCAGAAGGGCAGGACGACCGGCAGCGCCGTCGCCACCCCCGGTGTGTAGCGCCGGGCCAGGGCCGCTGAGCCCAGGTGGCTGAAGGTGTGCATGCCGTAGCCGTATAGCGCGGCCTGGTAGACGGGCGAGCGTCCACAGGTGCGGTAGCCGTCAATGGAGGCAACAGCCATGAGGACACCCATGAGACCGATCCCTAGGTAGACGTGCTCACGCGAGCAGCCGTGACGTCGGATGTCCGCGGGCAGGAAGGGTACCTTGTCGAAAAGCGGGTGTGTCCAGCCGGGCATCGTGGCCAACTCCTCGAGGTCATGCGCCAGCCATGAGAAGAACAGCCCTCCGGTCGCCAGTGACACCGGATCCATCACGGTCACCTCCGGCACACATTGTACCGACGAGAGAATCCCCGAGGCGGACCACCATCATGGCCCATCTCGGGGAGCGGGGAGTATGAGAAATCAGTGGTGGAGCCAACGGGACTCGAACCCGTAACCCCCTGCTTGCAAAGCAGGTGCGCTACCAATTGCGCCATGGCCCCTCGGGGAGGATCCTCACCGGTTCCGTCAGCTGCTAGTCAACGGGGTCGGTGACCTCGGCCCACGCGGCCCGCTCCATGCGGGCCGCCTCGAACCTGAGCCACGCGGCATACCCCGCAGCGGCCAGGAACGAAAAGACCGCGGCTGATACGACTGCACGGTTCCTCATGAAACCTCCTCATCGTCTCACCGCGGACGGTGGGCCTAGCTGGACTCGAACCAGCGACCTCATCCTTATCAGGGATGCGCTCTAACCAACTGAGCTATAGGCCCTTGCGACCGGAGAAGATTAACCTGTCCGGCCATGACAGACCAAATCCGATCACTCGTCCGCAAGCGTGAGATGGATCCCACCAACGAGGGTGGCGGTGATGTTGTAGAGAAAGGCGCCCAGCGTGGTCAGCGCGGTCACCAGCACGATATCCACCACGGCCACAATCGTGGAGACGGCCAGGGCCCGCGGCAGCTCGAGGTAGGCCACGATCGCGGAGAAGGTGTTGGAGCGCTCACCGGCGACCGTCTTGACGAGATCCTCGATGGTGGAGAAGACATGCATGGCGTCGAGCATGAACCACACGACCGCCGTGGCGACGATGAGCATGATGCCCGCCGCGAAGCTGAGCAGGAAGCTCGCCTTCATCACTGACCAGGGGTCGACCCGGGTCAGGGCCAGACGCACGCGGCGCGGCCCGGCGATGGTCTTCTTGCTCTTCTTGCTCTTGCCGCCCGACGCACTGCCGGAGGCATCCGCGCCACCCACAATGGATGCGGCGCCTGCGGACTGCCCACCGTCAGGGGACATGGAAACCGGCTGGCTCATGCTTCGACCTCACTCTCGTTGTTTTCCAACGCTACCGTGTCCGCTGCTGAGTCCGCAGGAGAGTCGCCAGTGTCACCTTCCGGGGCCTGGTGAGCCTGGGCCAGATCGGTGGAGTCCGCCGACTCAGCACTCGGGGCGCTATCGGCGGCATCGACCGCCTCCTCCATGTCCCGTTCGGTGTTGCGGGCCACCGCGATGATGCGGTCTCCGGCGTCGGGCTTGGCGAAAGTCACGCCCTGCGTGGTCCGGCCGGTGCGCGAGACCTCGACGACGGCGGAGCGAACCACCTTGCCCGAGGCCATGATGCACAAAACCTCGTCGCCGGAGTCGGTCACCAGGGCGCCCACGAGGTTACCTCGGGCCTCGACGAGGTTGGCGACCTTGACGCCCAGGCCGCCGCGGCCCTTGACGGGGTAGTCGACGACGTTGGTGCGCTTGGCGTAGCCGCCCTCGGTGACGACGAACAGGTCGGCGTCCTGCCAGGTGGGGTCGACGACGTCCATGGCCAGCAGGTAGTCGCCGGGGCGGAAGCGCATGCCGGTCACCCCGCTGGTGGCCCGGCCCGTGGGGCGCAGGGTGTCGTCATCGGCGTGGAAGCGCAGTGACTGGCCGGCGCGGGAGACCAGCAGGAGGTCCTGCCCGGTGCTCAGGAGGCGGGCGGAGACGAGCTCGTCGTAGTTACCCTCCTCGTCCTGGCGCAGGTTGATGGCGATGACGCCGCCGGAGCGGTTGGAGTTGTACTCGCTCAAGCGGGTCTTCTTCACCAGGCCGCGGCGGGTGGCCAGGACCAGGTAGTCGGCCTGGTCGTAGTCCTGAAGCTCCATGATCTGGGCGATCTCCTCGCCGGGCTGGAAGGCCAGGAGGTTGGCCACGTGCTGGCCCTTGGAGTCGCGCCCGCCCTCGGGCAGCTCGTAGGCCTTGGCGCGGTAGACGCGGCCGTAGTTGGTGAAGAACAGCAGCCAGCGGTGCGTCGTGGTAACGAAGAAGTGGTCGACGACGTCGTCCTCGCGCAGCGTGGCTCCGCGGATGCCCTTGCCGCCGCGGTGCTGGGAGCGGTAGGAGTCGGTGCGGGTGCGCTTGGCGTAACCGGAGCGGGTGATGGTGACGACCACGTCCTCCTCGGGGATGAGGTCCTCCATGCTCATCTCGCCGTCGAAGGGCACGATCCGGGTGCGGCGCTCGTCGCCGTACTTCTCGACGATCTCGGCCAGCTCGTCGGAGACGATGCCCCGCTGGCGCTCCGGGGAGGCGATGATCTCGCGCAGGTCCTTGACGCGGGCACGCAGCTCCTCGGACTCCTGTTGGATCTTGAGGCGCTCCAGGGCGGCCAGACGGCGCAGCTGGAGGGAGAGGATGGCCTCGGCCTGGGCCTCGTCGACGTCCAGCAGACCCATGAGGCCGGTGCGGGCCTCCTCGGTGGTGGGTGAGCGCCGGATGAGGGCGATGACGGCGTCGAGGGCGTCGATCGCCTTGAGCAGGCCCTCGAGAATGTGGAGGCGCTCCTCGGCCTTGCGCAGGCGGAAGCGGGAGCGGCGCACGATGACGTCGATCTGGTGGGCGACCCAGTGGCGCACGAACCCGTCCAGGCTCAGGGTGCGTGGCACCCCGTCGACCAGGGCGAGCATGTTGGCCGGGAAGTTGTCCTGCAGCTGGGTGCGCTTGTAGAGGTTGTTGAGGACCACCTTGGCCACGGCGTCGCGCTTGAGGACGATGACCAGCCGTTGACCGGTGCGCCCGGAGGTCTCGTCACGGATGTCGGCGATGCCGGTGACCTGGCCGTCGCGCACGAGCTGGGCGATCTTGTCGGCCAGGTTGTCGGGGTTGACCTGGTAGGGCAGCTCGGTGACCACGAGGCACTGGCGGCCGTGGATCTCCTCGACGTTGACCACGGCCCGCTGAGTGATGGAACCACGGCCGGTGCGGTAGGCGTCCTCGATGCCCCGCCGACCCAGGATGGTGGCGCCGGTGGGGAAGTCGGGTCCGGGGATCCGCTCGATGAGGGCGTCGAGCAGCTCCTCGCGCGAGGCGTCGGGGTGCTCGAGGTACCACTGGGCGCCGCGGGCGACCTCGCGCAGGTTGTGCGGCGGGATACGGGTGGCCATACCGACGGCGATGCCCTCGGAGCCGTTGACCAGGAGGTTGGGGAACCTCGACGGCAGGATGACCGGCTCCTGGTTGCGTCCGTCGTAGTTGTCCTGGAAGTCGACGCTGTCCTCGTCGATGTCCCGGAGCATCTCCATGGCTAGGGGCGCCATCTTGCACTCGGTGTACCGGGGGGCGGCGGGCCCCAGGTTGCCGGGGGTGCCGAAGTTCCCCTGGCCGGCCACCAGCGGGTAGCGCAGCGACCACCACTGGACCAGGCGGGCCAGGGCGTCGTAGATGGCGCTGTCGCCGTGGGGGTGGTAGGTCCCCATAACGTCGCCGACGACGCGGGAGGACTTGGAGAAGGAGGCGGTGGGGCGGTAGCCGCCGTCGTACATGGCGTACAGGACGCGGCGGTGGACCGGCTTGAGCCCGTCGCGCACGTCGGGCAGGGCCCGGCCCACAATGACGCTCATCGCGTAGTCGAGGTAGGAGCGCTGCATTTCCATCTGGAGGTCGACCGGCTGGATGCGCTCGGGGGCGGCTGCGTTCGTCGCTCCCTCGTCGCCGATGATCTCTTCAACTTCGTCGCTCACAGGATTCCTTCGTGTTCAGAGGAGGTCGCCGGCAGCGGGCCGGCGCTTCACGTGTGGCTCGGTGCCGCTCAGATGTCCAGGAAGCGGACGTCGGAGGCATTGCGCTGGATGAAAGAGCGCCGCTGCTCGACGTCGTCACCCATGAGGATCGCGAAGGTCTCGTCGGCGTCGGCCGCCTCATCGAGCGTGACCTGCTTGAGGATCCGGGTCGTGGGGTCCATGGTCGTCTCCCACAGCTCGTGGTCGTTCATCTCGCCCAGACCCTTGTAGCGCTGGATCCCGCCGTCCTTGGGCAGGCGGCGGCCCTGCTCCTGTCCGGCGGCCAGGAGCTTGTCGCGCTCGGCGTCGGAGTAGGCGAACTCGTGCTCGGCGTTGGACCACTTGAGCCGGTAGAGCGGCGGCATGGCGATGTAGGTGTGGCCGTGCTCGATGAGCGGGCGCATGTAGCGGAACAGGAGGGTCAGCAGAAGGGTGGCGATGTGCTGGCCGTCGACGTCGGCGTCGGCCATGATGACGATCTTGCCGTAGCGCAGCTTGGCGATGTCGAAGTCCTCGCCGATACCGGTGCCGAAAGCGGTGATGAGGCTGCGGATCGTGTCGGAGGACAGAGCCCGGTCCAGGCGCGCCTTCTCCACGTTGAGGATCTTGCCGCGGATCGGCATGATCGCCTGGTGCTCGGGGTCGCGGCCGCCGACGGCGGAGCCACCGGCCGAGTCGCCCTCGACGATGAAGATCTCGGAGTCCGCGGCGTTCTTCGAGGAGCAGTCGCGCAGCTTGCCCGGCATGGAGGCCGATTCCAGGACGCCCTTGCGGCGGGTGGCCTCGCGGGCCTTGCGGGCGGCCAGGCGCGCGGCGGCGGCCTGGGAGGCCTTGGTGATGATGGCGCGGGCGTCGCCGGGGTGGGAGTCCAGCCAGTCGCCGAGCTGGGCGTAGACCGTCTGCTGGACGAAGGTGCGCGCCTCGGTGTTGCCGAGCTTGGTCTTGGTCTGGCCCTCGAACTGCGGCTCGGAGAGCTTGACGGAGATGACGGCGGTCAGGCCCTCGCGGATGTCGTCACCGGTGAGGTTGTCGTCGCGCTCCTTGAGCAGACCCTTGTCCCGGGCGTACTTGTTGACCAGGGTGGTCAGGGCCGTGCGGAAGCCCTCCTCGTGGGTGCCGCCCTCGGTGGTGTTGATCGTGTTGGCGTAGGTGTGGACCGACTCGGAGTAGGCGCTGGTCCACTGCATGGCGATCTCCAGGCTGATGGAGTGGTTCTCGCCCAAGGACTGCTCGGCCTCGAAGTCGATGATCTCGGGGTGGATGAGCTCGGCCTTCTTGGACTTGTTGAGGAAGGCGACGTAGTCACGCAGGCCGTGCTCGTAGCAGTAGGAGTCGGTGCGGAAGCCGACCTCGGGGGCGTCGGGGGCCGAGTCGTCCCCGGCGATCTCGTCGCCGGCGTCCTGGACGCCGAGGCGCTCGTCGGTCAGGGTGATGCGCAGGCCCTTGTTGAGGAAGGCCATCTGCTGGAAGCGACGGCGCAGCGTCTCGTAGTCGAAGTCGACCGTCTCGAAGATGGTCGGGTCCGGGTAGAAGGTCTGAGTGGTGCCGGTGGACTCGGTGGCCTCGCCCTTGACGAGCTCGGTGATGGGGCGGCCGCCGTCGGCGAAGGACATGCGCCACACGAAACCCTGCCGGCGGACCTCGGTATCCACCCGGGTGGACAGGGCGTTGACCACGGAGATGCCCACGCCGTGCAGACCGCCGGAGACGGCGTAGCCGCCGCCTCCGAACTTGCCGCCGGCGTGCAGGATCGTCATGACGACCTCGACGGTGGGCTTGTGCTCGGTGGGGTGCTCGTCAACCGGGATGCCACGGCCGTTGTCACTGACGCGCACGCCGCCGTCGGCCAGGATGGTGACCTCGATATGGTCGCAGTAGCCGGCCAGGGCCTCGTCGACGGAGTTGTCGACGACCTCGTAGACGAGGTGGTGCAGGCCCCGCTCACCGGTGGAACCGATGTACATGCCGGGGCGCTTCCGGACCGCTTCGAGCCCTTCGAGGACGGTGATGTCCGAGGCTCCGTAATCGTGATTCACAGTGGCGTCCTGGTCAGACACGTGTCAGTTGCTCCTCAATCTGTGCGCATCGGGACCTCAGTGGTCCGATGTCTCCGTCCGGCCCCTTCACACGACGATCCTGAGGAGAATCGTGCGCACACGTAGGTGGGTACATCAGGACGGTCCTGGGCGCACCTTGGGCGTTTTCACCGCATTCTAGCGTAGATGGGCCCGTGAACCGCTGCGCCGTGAGCAGCTGGGAGCGTGCCCGTGGTCACCTCTGTCTCGTATGGGTCACCGCGCCGCCCGACGCCGGGCGCCCGCTCCGTGTCTTTCCGACGACGACGGCTCCGACCGGTGCGTTGCCAATGATACCCGCGCTGCCGCTATCCGTAGGTATCGCGCGGACCGCGGGCGCCGCGTAGGCCGACTCCGCGGCGCTTCCAGGTCGGGCCGGCAGGCCCCAGGATCCGCAGCTCCACCCCGTCGCCGGTGCTGATCCCTCCGGCCTGGCGGCCGCCGGGACCCGAGCGCAGGGCCTCAACGATCCTGGCCTCGATGGTGGGTTGGAGGAGTCGGAGCTGTTGGGCCCAGCTCGACGACGAGGCGCGCAGGGTGATGCGCCCGGCGTCGAAGGACTCGATGGTGCAGTGCTCGGCGACCTGCTCGCCCACGATGGCCCGCCACCGGGCGACGACGCCGGCCACCGCGAGCTTTCCGGCCCAGCCGTTGTCGGCCACCATACGGCGCAGCTCGCGCTGCCCGGTGCGGGGGTCGAAGGGGGTGGGGCCGGGCCGGTCGCGCCCCCGCGCCAGCCCGGGGCCCCGGTCGGCCGGGTCATCCGGGTTCTGTCCCAGCGCGCGGGCCAGCTCGCGGCGCTGGTCCCAGGGCGCCGCCTGCTGCGCGCCCTCGCTCCCGGAACCGCTGGCCGGCTCACGCAGCCTGCGGACCGGGACGCGACTGTCGCCCTTCTCCCAGGCCTGGGCGCGCTGGCGGGTCAGGGCCCGCTGGGCCAGGACATCGGGCAGTGGGCCGTCACCGGCGGGTGCGGGGGGCTCAACCACGGGTGACCTCACCGTCGGCCACGCGGTACCGGGCGCCGGCGAGCTCGGCGGGGACGTCGTCGTCGACGGCGGCGGTCAGCAGGACCTGCTGGGCTCCGGCGACCATCTGGGCCAGGGCGCGGCGGCGCTGCTCGTCGAGGGAGGCGAAGACGTCGTCGAGGATGAGGACCGGCTCGCCGTCCCCGCCGTAGGCGTCGATGTCCGTGCGCAGCATGTCGTAGGAGGCCAGGCGCAGCGCCAGGGCCAGGGACCACTGCTCGCCGTGGGAGGCGAATCCGCGGGCGGGCAGACCGGCCAGGAACAGGCTCAGGTCGTCGCGGTGCGCGCCGACGAGATTCGCACCGCGGTCGATCTCCCGGGCGTGGAGCTCACCCATGGCGTTCTCCAGGCGCGTGGCCACGATGGTCTCATCAAGGAGCGTCTCCTCCCCGGCGAGCCAGGCCGACTCGTCGTGGGGGTCGGGCTCCGGGACTCCCTCGTGGGTCAGCAGGCTCGAGCGATAGGCGATCTGGGCGCGGGAGCGCTGCCCGGAGGTCCCCGAGACGGTCTCGTAGGCGGAGGCCACCCAGGGTCGCAGGCGCCGCACGACGTCGACCCGGGCGGCGATGAGCCGGGCGGCCGCCGCGGCGAGCTGGGCGTCCCAGACCTCCAGGGTGGAGAGCATCGAGGCGGTCGAGGAGCGGGCCGCGCGCGCCGACTTCAGGAGGCTGGCACGCTGGGCGAGGATCTTGTCGTGCTCGGCGCGCACCCCGGCCAGGCCCGGGCGCAGCGTGACCGTCAGGTCGTCGAGGAAGCCCCGGCGGACCCCGGGTTCGGCGCGCACCAGGGAGAGGTCCTCGGGGGCGAAGACGACCGCGCGCAGCACCCCGAGCAGGTCGCGGGGCCGGCAGCCGCCCCGGTTGAGGCGGGCCCGGTTCGCCTTGCCCGCGATGATCTCGATCTCCAGGACGCTGGGTCTTTCCCCGTGGACGGCCCGGGCACGCACGACGGCGCCGGCCGGCTGGGCCTGCCCCGGCGCCGCCCGCCGCACGAGGGCGGTGTCCGCGCCGATCCGGTGGGAGGAGAGGGTCGCCAGGTAGACGATGGCCTCGACGAGGTTGGTCTTGCCCTGCCCGTTGGAGCCGACGAAGGCGCTGGGGCCCGGCTCCAGGGACAGCACCAGGCTGCGGTAGGAGCGGAAGTCGTCCAGGGAGAGGTCAGAGACGTACATGCACCGTCGGGTCTCAGGCTCCGAAGCGGATCGGCATGAGCAGGTAGCGGAAGGAGGAGTCCTCGGTGCCCCCGATAGAGTCCATGCCGGTGAGCACCGCGGGCTTCGAGGCGTGGGTGAAGTCGAGGCGGACGTAGGGCTGGTTGAGGGCGCCCAGGCCGTCCAGGAGGTAGCCGGGGTTGAAGGCGGTGGAGATGTCGTCGCCCTCGAGGTGGGCGACGAGCTGCTCGGTGGCCTGGGCGTCGTCGCCCTGTCCGGCGTCAAGCTCCAGGTTGCCCTGGGTGAAGGACATGTGGATGGGGGTGGAGCGGTCGGCGACGAGGCTGACGCGGCGCACCGCGGCCATGAGCTCGTCGGTGCCCACGGTGGCGTGGATCGAGGTGGACTCCGGGAAGAGGCGGCGTACCGGCGGGTAGTCGCCGTCGGTGAGCAGGGAGGTGGTGCGCCTGCCGCCGGCCTCGAAGCCAATGAGGCTGGAGGCCGCCGACTCGCTGCTGAGGGCCACGGTCACGTCTCCGGAAGAGGTCAGGGACTTGGCGACGTCGGAGAGGGTGCGGGCCTTGAGCAGGGCCGTGGTGGACAGCTCGGTGTTGGACGGCGACCAGGTCAGCTCCCGCATGGCCAGGCGGTAGCGGTCGGTGGCCATGAGGACCAGCGAGCTGCCCTCGACCTCGATCTGGACGCTGGTGAGCAGGGGCAGGGTGTCGTCGCGGGAGGCGGCGATGGAGACCTGGCCGACGGCGCGGGCCAGGTCGTGGGCGTCGATCGTTCCGGCGACGGCGGGCATGACCGGCAGCGCCGGGTAGTCGTCAGCGGCCATGGCCGCCAGGGAGAAACGGGCCGATCCGCAGGAGACGGCGACCTTGTTGCCCTCGACCTCCAAATCAACGGGCTTGTTCGGCAGTGCCTTGGCGATATCGGCCAGGAGCCGTCCGGAGACCAGGACGACGCCGTCCTCCTCGACGTCGGCGGCCACCTCGCAGCGGGCCGAGACCTCGTAGTCGAAGGAGGCCAGGACCAGGCTGGAGCCCGTGGCCTCCAGCCTAACTCCGGCGAGCACAGGTACCGGCGGACGGGCGGGCACGGATCGAGCAGTCCAGGTGACGGCTTCAGCGAGGATGTCTCGGTCAACCCTGAGCTTCACGGTAGATGCCTCCGTCAATCGTGGTCGGTCGGCCGGTAGGCGTCGTGGCACTACTGAGCCGAGAAAAAACGTGGTGCCAGCAGGTCGCCGGCGGACAATCGTCATCGGAACGGCGTCGCTGGGTACGCAGTCCTGGGTCGAGAGTGTAGACGGTAGTCCGTGAGAGTCACCCTGTCACCAGTGATCACCCATGTTCCTCCCATACGCCTCCCTGAATGACAAGCGCCCGCCGGTCCGGGTTCGGCCTCGTTGGCCGATCGTGCTTCGCGATTCATGTCATTTGGGTTTGTAGGTGTAGTAGCACGTGTGGATGCTGGGGATAACCGGATCTTTCGCTGTTATGACGCCAGTGGCGCTGGGGAATGACACGTGGGTGGTTCTGGTGAGCAGATGAGGGTCCCGGTGGAGAGAGTAAATGACATTCATGTCATTCCACAGTGGGGGTGCGCTACCTCCACAGCGACACGCTCGCTCCTCCACGTGCCGTCCTCAGCACCGTCCACAGCGGGCCGGTCACGGTCGTCCGGGATGTGTCCGGTGTCGTCTGGATGTAATGCACGAGGGTGGGGTGCTACTGGAGGAGGGTTGGGGGTACTTCGGGTAGGTGGGGCCTTCGTGCAGTACGCACAACCCTCGGTCAGTGGATCCCGGCCCTCGTGGAGTAGGGCGGCTCAGGGCGGAAGCCTCGGAGCCGACGTCCCGAGGGGGACGGTGCGTCGTCGGGTCAGGCGGGAGACTGGGCGGCCTGCTTGATGCGGCTGGTCAGCTCGGTGACCTGGTTGAAGGTGGAGCGCCGCTCGGCCATGAGGGTGCGGATCTTCTTGTCGGCGCTCATGACGGTGGTGTGGTCGCGCCCGCCGAACTCCCGCCCGATCTTGGGCAGGGAGAGGTCGGTGAGCTCACGGCACAGGTACATGGCGATGTGACGGGCCGAGACCATGGTGCGTGAGCGGTTGGTCGAGCACAGGTCGTCGATGGTGATGCCGAAGTAGTCGGCGGTCTGCGCCATGATGAGGGAGGTCGTGATCTCCTGGCCCTCGGGGTCGGAGATGATGTCCTTGAGGACCATCTCGGCCAGGGTCTGGTCGACGGGCTGCTTGTTGAGGGAGGCGAAGGCCGTCACCCGGATGAGTGCGCCTTCGAGCTCGCGGATGTTGGTGGTGATGCGTGAGGCGATGTACTCCAGGACGTCGAAGGGCAGGTCGAGGCCCTCGGCGGTGCCCTTGCGGGAGAGGATCGCGATGCGGGTCTCCAGGTCCGGGGGCTGGACGTCGGCCAGCAGGCCCCACTCGAAGCGGGAGCGTAGGCGCTCGTCGAGCCCACCGAGGGCCTTGGGGGGTTGGTCGGAGGTGAGGACTACCTGCTTGCCGGAGGAGTGCAGGGAGTTGAAGGTGTGGAAGAACTCTTCGAGGGTCGACTCCTTGCCCTGGAGGAACTGGATGTCATCGACCAGGAGGATGTCGACCTCGCGGTAGCGGCGCTTGAAGCCCTCCATGCGGCCGTCGTCCTGGTTGCCGTCGCGCACGCAGGCGATGAAGTCGGAGACGAAGACCTCGGAGTTGACATACTTGACGCGGATTCCCGGGTTGAGGGTCTGGGCGTAGTGGCCGATCGCGTGCAGGAGGTGCGTCTTGCCCAGGCCGGAGCCGCCGTAGATGAACAGGGGGTTGTAGGCGCGGGCCGGGGCCTCGGCCACGGCCAGCGCGGTGGCGTGGGCGAAGCGGTTGGAGGAGCCGGTGACGTAGGTGTCGAAGGTGTATCTCGGATTGAGCTGGGAGACGTCATGGGCCGCCGTGGGGGTCAGCAGCCCGGTGGGGTTCTGGGGGCTGGTGCTCCCGGGGCTGTAGGTGCCGGGAAGTCTCGACCTGGCGGGGAGGGAACCGGGCATCGTTGATGGTGCCGAGGATGCGGAGGCCTGGGAGTGAGGCATCGGTGAGGGGGCACTCGCCGAGTAGGGCGAGGGCTTGGCAAGCTGCTCCCCGTAGGCGGGCACCGTTGGAGCGGTGGGCGCAGCCGACATGTCCGACACAGCCGATACGGTGGAGGGCCTCGACGGCTGGGGCGGGACCGAGGGGGATGGGGAGGATGCCGGTGCGAGGGCGACGGTCGCCAGGTTGACGGGCTCGGGGGCCACTGGGGGCATGGGCGCGCGCGAGGCCTCCGAAGAGGTGTCGACCGTGACCTCCATGGGCATGGGGCGGCCCCAGACCTGGTTGATGGCGGCGCTGATGGGGGCACGTGCCTGCTCGACGATGTCCTTGGCGAAGGCCGATCCGACGACGAGGACGAGTGTGCCGTCGACGTCGATGAGGTGGGTCATGCGGATCATGGACATCTTGCCCTGGCCCAGCTCTCCGGAGCTGGAGAGCACCTCAAGGGCTGAGAGCCATTTGGTATTGGCGGCGTCGGGCACGACGGACTCCTGATCGGCATGGTTGATGAACCCGGTGACTTTGCAACCCGACCGACGCCGGCCGGGGCCCTGTGTCGATGATGACAGGGTTGTGTGGAGCTGGCGAACCGGAAGGTCTTGACCAGGCGTCCCATCATGCTGGTTCTCCACAGCCTTGTCCACACCTGGGGACACACAGAGCGATGACTCACAGATAACGTTCAGAATAAACTCTGAAAACAGTAGGTATGGATGGCTCCGATCATGTGCTGCGAGCCCGCGGAATGACAGATGTGTCGTCATTGACGGGGCTTTCGAGGAGGTACGCACAGGTCAAGGAGTTATCCACATATCCGCAAGGGTGTGGACGCAGCGCTTCCCACAGCCGTGGACACGGACGACCCCGGTTGTGGACGGAGTGTGGAGAGGATGTGGATGACGCCACCGGTCACGGTGGTCACAGTCGGCCACATTCGTTTGACCGGCAAGAGGGCCAAACGTAGGCTGTTGCAGACGTTCGCGCGGAGTCAGGTCCCGAACCATGGGGCAGCCGCACGAGCGACAGTGCCGCGAACCTCGCGATGCACTGTTCCGATCACCTCAAGCAGGAGTTAAGCCCGTGAGCAAGCGGACCTACCAGCCGAACAACCGTCGTCGTGCCAAGGTGCACGGCTTCCGTAAGCGCATGTCCACCCGCGCAGGCCGCGCCGTCCTCGCTTCGCGGCGCCGCAAGGGTCGCGCTCGCCTCGCCGCCTGAGGTGCTCGGCGCGGCGCACCGATTAGCGCGGGGTGAGGACTTCACTACCGCGATTCGTCGGGGTACGCGCTGCGGGAACCGCAGGCTGGTCGTGCACTACCACGCCGGCGGGAGAGGGGATGACTCCCCGGCTCTCGTCGGCGTCGTCGTGCCCAAGAAGCAGGTCCCGTTGGCGACTCGCCGCAACCGCATCAAGCGTCGGGTGCGAGCCCTCATGGCGCAGCGGCTCGGTTCCCTGGAACCGGGGGCCCGCGTGGTCGTGCGCGGACTGGCGGGTGCCGACGGCGCCGACAGCAGCACCTTGGGACGGGACCTGGATCGGCTTCTGAGCCGGTGCCGGGAGCATCGGGCCGAAGGGCGCCGGCGGTGAGCCGGCAGGTCGCGGGTGAGCGATGAGCGGATGGCTGACAAGAGTCCTCGTGGCTCCGGTGCGTTTCTACCAGCGTTTCATCTCTCCGGCCCTGCCGGCCTCCTGTCGCTACTACCCCACGTGCTCGGCCTACGCCGTCACTGCGCTGGAGGTGCATGGTCCGATCAAGGGCATGCTGCTGGCCCTGTGGCGTCTGCTGCGATGCAACCCGTTGACGCCCGGTGGAGTCGATCATGTCCCGGACAAGGAGCAGTGGCGATACCACCATCCCCGTGACGTTCCGAGGTTCATGGTCGAGGACTCCTGACCGAGCCTGCTGAACCAGTGGACACGACGCCGGCTCAGACCCTGAGCCCGCACTGATACCTCTCGCACGAGAACCCTCATACAAGGAGTACGGATGGACACGTTGTTGTGGCCCCTCAAGGTGGCCGTGGCCTGGGTCATGGTCACGATC
>NZ_KV810964.1:28669-71373 GCF_001812965.1 Actinomyces sp. HMSC075C01 | reverse complement strand
CACAAGGCCCTGGTCCTCATCGGGTTCCCCGACGGGCCGGGTATTGCCTGGGTGCTGTCCATCATCGGTCTGACGATCGTGGTGCGGCTGCTCATCATGCCGCTGTTCGTCAAGCAGATCCGCGCCTCGCGCGGGATGCAGCTCCTCCAGCCCGAGCTGCAGGCCCTTCAGGCCAAGTACAAGGGCAAGAAGGACCCCGAGTCGCGCCAGCGCATGAACGAAGAGATGATGGCGCTCTATCGCAAGCACGGGACCAACCCCTTGGCCTCCTGCCTGCCGATCCTGGTGCAGATGCCCGTCTTCTTCGCCCTGTTCCGCGTGCTGGCCTCCCTGGGGGCCGTCGCCGGTGGCACCTATGGGCGTCCCTCGATCGGTCCGCTCACGCAGCAGCTGGCCGAGCAGGTCCAGGCCTCCAGCGTCCTGGGAGCCAGCCTGTCCTCCTCCTTCATGAGCAGCTCCGACACGCAGGTCAAGATCGTCACGGTCGCCATGATCATCATCATGTCGGTGACGCAGTGGTACACCATGGCGCAGCTGTCGATGAAGAACATGTCGACGGAGTCCCTCAACTCCGACAACCCCATGATCCGTTCCCAGCGGATGATGCTGTACGTGATGCCGGTGATCTTCGCCGTCTCCGGCGTCAACTTCCAGATCGGTGTGCTCGTCTACTGGGTCGTCTCCAACCTGTGGACCATGGGCCAGCAGTTCTTCACCATCCGCAACATGCCCGCTCCCGGAAGCGAGGCCGAGAAGAAGTACCGTGCCCGCATCAATGCCAAGCGGGCCCGCAAGGGACTGCCCTCCCTGGAGGAGGAGGAACGAGCTGAGGCGATCGCTAAGGCCGAGGCTGAGGGGCGCACCGGAGGCCAGCGGGTGCAGCCGGTGCGCAAGAACCGACAGAAGAAGTCAGGCGGTCAGAGCGAGTCCCGCAACGAGGCCGTCGCCCAGGACTCCGATGTCGAGCAGCTGAAGGACGCCGATGAGGACAAGGGCTCGACATCGTCCAAGAGTGGTGGCCTCAGCGATGAGGAGATCGCTCGACGTCGTTATGAGCGCCGAGCCCGTCAGCGTCGCGAGGCGGCGGCCCGACGCAAGGCCCAGGCCAAGAAGAAGCACAACCGCTGACACGTGTTCAGCGGCTGGACAACCCGGTTCCCATGACAGATACGGATGACATGATGAGTGAGCAGCACAGTTCCCACCAGACAGCTGAGGACGCCGTGAGTAGCCCCGTGAGCAACACTGTCTCGCGTCTCGAGGAGGAGGGTGAGATCGGCGCCGACTACCTCGAGGAGCTTCTCGACATCGCCGACCTGGGCGGTGACATCGACATCGACATCGACCACGGACGCGCCTCCATCGCCGTGGTCGCCTCCGAGGAGGGTGACGAGCGCGAGCTCGCCGACCTCGTTGGACGCGACGGGGAGGTTCTCGAGGCCGTTCAGGAGCTGACCCGCCTCGCGGTCCAGGCACGCACCGGCAACCGCTCCCGGCTCATGCTCGACATCAACGGCTACCGCGCGGACCGACGTACCGAGCTGACCAAGGTCGCCCAGGAGGCGGTCACCAAGGTCCTCACCTCGGGAGAGGCCGTCAGTCTTGAGCCGATGAACCCCTTTGAGCGCAAGGTGTGCCACGACGTCGTCGCCGCCGCCGGGCTGGTCTCCGAGTCCGAGGGCGCTGAGCCGCACCGGTACGTCGTGGTCCTGCCCGCCGATGAGGAGGGCGTTGACGAGGACGAGGGCGCCGAGGACGCGGCTGACGACTCCGCTTCGGAGCAGGCCTGAGCATGAGCGAGGAGCAGCGGGCCCAGGTGGAGGAGCCGACGGCGGAGATGCGGGAGATCTTCGGGGTCTCCTTCTCCGCAGCGGAGCACTTCGCGCAGATGCTCGCTGAGGAGGGTGAGCTGCGTGGTCTCGTGGGGCCGCGTGAGCTTCCCCGCCTGTGGACCCGGCACATCGTCAACTCGGCTGCCGTGGTCCCCTTCCTGCCGGCCCGGGGAAGCGTGGCCGACGTGGGTTCCGGGGCCGGTTTTCCCGGCATCGTCGTCGCGTTGCTGCGCCCCGACCTCGACGTGACGCTTATTGAGACGATGGAGCGGCGCACCCAGTGGCTCTCCGACGTCGTCGAGGAGCTGGACCTGGACAATGTGACCATCCGGCGGGCCCGGGCCGAGGAGGTCAAGGACCGCTATGACGTGGTGACGGCTCGCGCGGTGGCGAACCTGTCCAAGCTCGTGCGGTTGACGGCGCCGTTGCTCCGACCAGGGGGCGCCCTCCTGGCCCTTAAGGGCATGCGGGCACAAGATGAGGTCGACGACGCCAAGTATGTCATTAAAAAGGCAAAGTTATCAGTCGCTGTTGTTCATGAGGTTGTCACTGCCGGCGAGGAAACGACGGCTGTGGTTGAGATTCGCCGCCCGAAGAACCGTTGAGATACGGCGCGCGTTCGGTGTAACGCGTAAGGATCGACCTGCTCGCGTAGACTCGTAACTGCCCGACTGGCTCGGGCTGTTGGGTCACCGTCCGAGGAGAAGCAGGTTTGTCCGGATCGTCTATCTTCGATCAGCTCCAGGCCGAGCACCTCGCGTTAGACGAGGTAGCGGGTGGAGAGTTCCCACATCCTGAGCGGACTCGTGTCATCGCAGTCGCCAATCAGAAAGGCGGCGTCGGAAAGACGTCGACCGCGGTGAATCTTGCAGCGGCTTTAGCTGAAGGCGGGTTACACGTCCTGCTCATCGATGCCGACTCTCAAGGTAATGCCTCCACTGCACTGGGGGTGGAGCATGATGAGGACAGTGCCTCGATCTACGACGTCCTCGTTGACTCCATGCCGATCAAGGATGTCGTCGCTAAGACGCGATTCTGCGAGTCCCTGTGGTGCGTACCCGCGACTATTGACGTGGCTGCGGTTGAGATTGAGCTCATCTCCACCGCTGAGCGTGAGTCACGTCTGCGGCGTGCGCTGGTGGACTACCTGGTTTCACGTGAAACCGACGGTCTGGAGCCCCTTGACTACGTCATCATCGATTGCCCGCCGAGCCTCGGCATTATGACGATCAACGCCTTCGTCGCTGCTGACGAGGTTCTCATCCCGATGCAGGCCGAGTACTACGCTCTTGAAGGCCTCGCCCTGCTGACGCGCTCCATTGACCGGATCGCGCGCATTCACAATCCGGGGCTGGGAGTCTCCATGATTGTGCTCACCATGTTTGACGGACGCACCACCCTTGCCCGTGAGGTGGAGTCCGAAGTTCGTTCCTATTTCCCTGATGCGACGCTGGACACTAAGGTGCCGCGTTCCATCCGTGTTGCCGAGGCCCCCTCCTTCGGTGCTCCTGTGGTGTTCTGGGATCCCCGGTCCACCGGCGCAATTGCGTACAAGAAAATGGCTCGTGAGGTCGCTCTGCGGGGCGCTCCCCGAATTGAAGGCGAGGAAGCCTGATGGCTCAGAAACGGCGCGGACTCGGACGGGGTCTGCAGGCGCTGATTCCGGAGGCGCAGAAAGAGAAAGTACCTGCTGCGTCTCGTCCTTCCGATGTGTTCTTCCCCGATTCGCGCAAGGACGAGTCACGTGATGATGATGCGGCCTCCCATGCCAAGCATGTCGCGGAGGAGCCTGAGTCGGCTTCCGAGGCGCGCAGTACTCGCGATCTGACCGCCACTCTCCTGGCTCCGTCTCAGCGGAAGCGTGGCTCCAAGAGCCGCTCGATTCGTTCGACGACTGCCTCCAAGACCGCCGCGCAGGGCAAGCGGACGAAGTCGGTTTCACGTGAAACCACGCCTGATTCAACGACTGCAGCTGGGGTGACGGAGAAGAAGTCCACAAAGAAGTCGTCCACTGCTGCTTCCACGAAGCGGACGTCGTCGGCCGCACCGAAGCGAGCGTCGTCGGCCGCACCGAAGCGAGCGACCGCGAAGGCGACGAAGACAGTGTCCGCTGCGGTGGAGAAGTCTTCGCATGAGGCCTCCCCGGTGGAGGATGTCCAGGACGAGACTGCTTCGACGTCGGTTCCTCAGCCGGAAGAATCAACGCCGGTGGTTCCCGATGTTTCACGTGAAACAGAGGAGGAGCAGGCTGTGGCTGCTGATCACGGCGACTCCGGATCTGAGAAAGAGCAGACTGAGGAGAACCTGTCGGCGGCGTCATCTGACGCTCGAACTGAGGCGCCCAACGTGACCGACGCCGAGGAAAAGACAGCGGATACGGACGCTGCTGACCTCGTTCCCGTCCCGGGCGCCCGTTTCGCTGAGATTCCGGTGGAGCTGATCCACCCGAATCCCCGTCAGCCTCGGCAGGTCTTCGACGAGGACGATATCGCCGAACTGGCGGCCTCGATTGCAGAAGTGGGTCTGCTGCAGCCGATCGTGGTGCGCCAGGTGCCGACCGCTCCGGGAGAGGAGCCTCGGTATGAGCTCATTATGGGTGAGCGTCGTCTTCGCGCTTCCAAGGAAGCCGGAATGGAGACCATTCCGGCGGTCGTCCGGGATACCGAAGACGTGGATCTGCTGCGTGACGCTCTGCTGGAGAACCTGCACCGCGTCCAGCTCAACCCCTTGGAAGAGGCCGCGGCCTACCAGCAGCTGTTGGAGGATTTTCAGTGCACCCACGCGGAGCTCTCCGAGCGAATTGCCCGGTCACGTTCCCAGATCTCCAACACGTTGCGCCTCATGAAACTGCCGCCGCTGGTGCAGCGTAGGCTCGCGGCGAATGTCATTTCGGCAGGACATGCCCGCGCGCTTCTGGGTCTCCCCAACGCGGCGGAGATGGAGCGACTCGCTCAGCGCGTGGTGGCTGAGGGCCTCTCGGTGCGTGCCACAGAGGAACTCGTGGCGCTTCATGAGGAACCTGAGCCGGGATCAGATCAGCCGAAGGTCTTGCGCGCTCGCAGTACCCCTCTCCCGGCGCTCTCAACACGCCTTTCCGATGCCTTTGACACTTGCGTGAAGGTGACACGTGGAGCGAAGAAGGGGCGTATCACCATTGAGTTCGCGGGCGATGAGGACCTTGCTCGCCTGGTTGACGCGCTGGCGCCGGGGACGTCTCTTGATGAGGAGTAACCTGCTCTGATCGTGCGATTCACAGTGGGGCCGAGACACTCAGTGTCTCGGCCTCACCGGTGTCTCTACCGAAATGGGGTGGGTACTCGGCCGAGCGCTACGGGTGCCCACACCGTGTTTCACGTGAAACACGGCCGCGCTCTTTGGTTGTCCCATGATGCGTGATGAACTGAAAGGTGTCGCGAGTGGTAGTTGAAATGGGGTAGCTCAGGTTTCACGTGAAACACGTGGATACGGGGCTGCACGTCATTGCTGAGGCACGCGGACGACGGAGAACGGTCTACGGCGCTGAGGAGGGAATGTTGTGCGCGTCATGACTTCTGGGTGCTTCGAGTGCCGTGACATCTGAGACGCTGGTTGGGGCGTTGTCTGGGACTGTCGTGAAGTACGCACGAGCCCTGACCAGTGCGTCCCTCACTTCGCGGAGCGGGTTGGCCCCAGGGAGGCGGTTCGGTGACGGCGTGGACCCTTGACCTCGGGCCGGTGCTCGGGAGCTGGAGAGGCCAAGCAGAGGAAAGCGGCCGGACCCAGGTTGAGAACGCCTGGCCTCGCCTCCGTGACCCCACAGGGTCGATCAGGTACATGGCTCGGTGTCCGCAGCGCTGACCGTCACGGTTCCGCCGTCAAAGTGAGAAGGGAGCATCGTTGGAATGCGACCTTCGGTTTCACGTGAAACCTCCGGCCGCCTTTGGTTCGCGGCGTGGAAGTGGGGGTGATGTTGGCTCCATGAACGCCGATGCTTCGTCAGATGCTTTTGTTGGCTCACCTCGAGATAGTGAACAACCATCCCACGCTCCTACCCGAGCAGAGTCTCAGAAGTGAGGAGATCAGAAACAGACAGGCGCTGGGACTCCCGAGGTTTCACGTGAAACACGGAAAGTGGTTGTTGGGCCGCCGCGGAAACTGTGTCGTGTGACCGTAGTGAGGCGTAGCTGATGTTGGTCGACGTGCTTCCGAGGCGGTAATGGAGGAGCGCATAATGGAAGGAACAGAGCCCCAACGGTCCCGGAAGGCGTTGTACGGTGTCGGTCGGATGAGGCTATACGAATAGGCGCTCTTCAGAGTCGTTGCCAGGACGCTCAGAACCGACGTGGGATGTTGCATCCCTAGCCAGATACGGTCTCCGTACACCTCGGCAGCGCCTGAAGAACGGGGGCGTTGGGTCCTGAAATGCTGAGCACGCTGTCACGAGCGTACGCATCGTTGACAGCTGTGGCCCGTCGAGCCCGGCATCGACGGGAAGGATTGGAGATCCCCATAGTTTCACGTGAAACGGAGGGTGGAGATCCTTCCCCTCCTTCTGGGGTAGGGGTGACGTCGTGTGTGGGTATCGCTGACACTGTCGTGGGTAGACAGGTTGGTAGTCGGAGAACGCCTGCTTCTCGGCATGACCCACGATTGAGGAGGAGAACACAGCGCCGATGATTCCGGCTGCTACGAGCAGCGGATCAAAGAGCGCGAGGCGCCTCATGACAATAACCCGATGACTGCTGGTTTCACGTGAAACCAGAAGAGTGTCGATGGAGAGTGGATTTCGTTGAGGGTCTTCTAGTCGACGTGGCGCTCGTGCGTACGTATCGATGAGTGGCAGGCGGATAGCGCCTCAGCTCCTTCCCCGGGGGAGGCACTGATTCTCACTTCAGCGGTGAGGTGTGTTCGGGTCGCTCATGTTCTCTGTACTGCATCGGTTGGTGCCCGGAGCACGCCGTTGATACCGGCGTTCAGTATGGTGGCGCAGTGCTGCGACATGCGTGAGGTTACTGGGTACTCGCAGGCGTACTGGGCGTGCCAGGCGCCGACAAGGGGTGCACCGTGCCGACCTTTCCTGGCAGCGAAGGGCAGGGTGATGGTGGCGTTGCCGTGATGCCGACATCATGCTCGTAAGCAGGTTTCACGTGAAACCAATGTTGAAGCCTCTGGCGGGTAGGTTCCATAAGACTCTGCAGACGTAACCGAGAACTGATGCCATGGCTCTAAGTTGCTGGATGAGACGCGATGGCCTCTCCATCCCCGGAGGCAGGCACGTCATGTGCTGTAAGCAGGTGAGGGCCAACCGGATGTCGCTGCAGTGTGGCTGCTGGAGACCTCCCGGTGAGTACGTCGTGCCCGATGGGATGGAAGACGTCTTGCCGCAGAAGAGCGTGGTAGACGCATCGGCTTTGGCCAGGACGGACAGAGTGCTGCGCGTTGGATAAGCTCGGTGAATCCGATAGCGACAACATGCACCGCCGGACTGACGTGGGCAACATGGTGAGCACTTCCGGGGCTGAGGGCCAGTTTCACGTGAAACCAGAAGAGAACTGGCTGAGGCCTGCACTCGTTCATCGTCTTTCGATAGATATCATGCCAATGTGTACATGGTTGACTGCGCGCGAGCGATAGCCAGCATATCGGCCTCTTCCCCGGGGGAGAACGCCGGCTCTCTCCCCGGCAACGTGGATGTCGGAATACCTCCTGTTCTCAGCGTGGGTGGTGCGGCGAGCATCGTCCGTCGGTGTGGAGGCCAACAGCGGACCGCTGGGTTCCTCCGGCCAAACTGGGCACGTTTCATGAGCGATGCGCTCGTGCTGGAGAGGTTTCACGTGAAACCAGCAGCGAGTCGCCGAAGGACCGTTCTCGTACTGATTCGGTCGGTGGAAGTCACGTCAATGCGTCTGGGGTTCATAGTGGCTTGCGGGAACGGGATGCTCTGGCCCCTTCCCTGGGGGAGCTACCGGTCCTCTGTCGAGCGATGAATACGATGTGGGATCTCATGCACTCTCTGACGCGAAGGACAGAAGTCCGTAGTGCACCTGATCTCATGCGTTGAGTGTCGTCACTCGGCACGGAGCCGTGCAGTAAGTTGCTGGATTCCCGCATTCGGTTTGGGAATACGGCGCCTCCGCAGCGGCGCTTGAGGTTGACCGCGCGGACGGGGCAGCGCAATCCGATCGGTGCTGTTGCTATACCAACGCGATGGCTCGGAGTGTGTTTCACGTGAAACCGCGAGATGAACAGAGTAGGTGGTAGTCGGAGCGTTCCGCCGTGAGACGCCTGCGGTGAATGGCGCAGAAAGAACGAGGGCACAAGGGGTACCGCGGGCATGCCGATCGACCGGACGCGCGGGAGAGGCGGAGTGGACGCCGCAGATGCTAGTTGCCATCGTTGTTGAGCCATACACCAGGCTTCATGAATAGGTACAGGAAATGGCGGGCCCTTCGAAGCCCTTCCCCAACTGCTCAGGAAGGGAATCATCTTTGGTTCGACTGCCCGCTATCAGGGCAGGAGGGACAGAGGACGGCAATCGTCATCGATCAATAGCAACGCGCCGAGTCGGTACAGAGCATAGCGCTTGTGGGCAGACCGGGGATACGGCGGGCATAATGTGCGTTCCGTTCGAATCCGATTTGTGGTGACGGCGCCCGCAGACTCGGAGTACCCCAGCTCCGGGGAGGAGCGCTCCCATATGAGAACCGATGGGTGTCAGGCTGACCCGGTTCATACACGGATAGGCGCCGCTCTCCCGGTTGGCACCGGGTCCCCTCTCCCGTCATGAGGCCCACGTCCGTACGGTAGGAATCGAGTGAAGCTGTAGTCGACGGCAGGTTTCACGTGAAACAAAGAGATGCACTATCGGTCTTTGGTGAGTGGCAGCGCGTATCCCATTATCCGTGCGTCGACCTCGCCGGTGGCATTACCCAGTGCTGATAGTGAGGTCCGATTCGTGTCCGGCTCTCCTGAGCCCGCCCTCTCCTGTGTCCTCGCAGCAACCGCATGGACCTCGTCATCGGAATGCTGGCCACGTCAGAGGCGTCACCATGCTTCCGGACCTCCCCGGGTCGCTCAACCGCACACGACGAGATGGCGAATGGAAGAAGGGTGCGTGCCCAGTGAACGTGGCTGAGACACGCTGAATCGGCCAGTGGGTGCGGTCGACGCCTGGTTTCACGTGAAACATGAACGTGCTGCATTGAGTGTGTATGCTCCATCTCCCGATTGGCTGGCGCCCGTATATGCCCAATGAGTCCATACCTGTGACGCGGTGGGCATCATTGTTTCCCATGCGTCGAGCTCGAAGCAGATGAACAAGGGTGGCGGCGCCATGCGTTCGAAGCACGCCGCTCACCGAACGAAGGAACCGTAGAGTCCCTTCCATCGGCATGGGGCACGGAAAGCTCAGACGTAGGTTTCACGTGAAACACTGAGAATCCAGTGTGTCTCGATGCTCCGTCTTCCGAGCGCGATGCCAACACAGATCGTTCTGGTGGGGTATCGAGGCAAGTCCGAGTGACCCCAACCCCTGCCCTGTTCCGAAAGCGGCATGCCTCGACGACCCTGCGGCACACGTTCCCCACCAGGGCGATGACGCACCCACACCGCATCTGGTTTCACGTGAAACCGCACGCCCTCCGGTTACTCGTGATGGAGCGTTGTTGAGAAGAAGGTGCTGATGGTGATGTCAGTTCAACGGCCCTGCGGAACGCCGACCGAAAACAACGGTGGCTCCACTCGACATGAGTGGAGCCACCGTTTCACGTGAAACCGAGCCGACGTTACGGATGAACCAGCGGGTTTCGCACCAACGCGTCATACAGCTCTTCCAAGGAGCCCTCCGTATTGGCGGCAATGGGCAGCAGGGACGTCTCCGTCATTCCGGGAATGACGTTGACGTCGATGAACCACGGCGTTCCTTCGTCATCGAGAATGAGGTCGGTGCGCGAAAGATTGCCCAGCCCGAGAGTGGTGTGAACCGTGACAGCCGTGGTCTTCACCTTCTCGATGACCGCCTCATCCAGTCGAGCCGGAACGAAGTACTCTGAGCGGCCCGGGTTGTATCGCGCATCAAAGTCGTACCGCCCATCGGTGACGACCTCAACGGGGGGAAGCGCACGTGGCCCCTCTCCTGTGTCGACGACGGAGACCGCCAGCTCCGTCCCCGGGACGTACCGCTCGATGAGGGCACGCTCGTCGTAGGCGAAGCACGCCACCATCGCGGAACGCAGCTCGTCCGCCGTCGATGCGTAGGAGACACCAAGGCCGGAGCCTCCCTGATGCGGCTTCACCACCACCGGCAGTCCCAAATGACCCGCCACGACGGTGAGAACCTCCTGGGCCCCCAGCTGACTGAAATAGGAGTGTGGAAGCGTTAACGAGTCAGGAGTAATCACTCCTCCGGTGCGAACACTCGCCTTGGCGGTCGGTTTGAATGAGGCCCGCTGGCAGCCGTCAGAGTGCGTGCCGACATACGGCAGTCCCAGGGAGATGAGGACATTCTGAAGCCCCCCGTCCTCCCCGGGGCCGCCGTGAACCAAGGGCCACACGACGTCGGGCCCGAAGGTCTTGAGCGATCCGATGGTGCGTGCGTCGATGTCCAGGACGAGGACGGTGTGCCCGAGGTGCTTGAGCACCTGGGCGACACGATGCCCCGAGCGCAGGGAGATGTCGCGCTCATGGCTCAATCCGCCGGCGAGGACAGCGATACGTAGTGGAGACTGGTTCATCGTCAACCTCAGATCTGGTCGGGTGCGGGCGCGTGAACGCCCTCGGATGGATGGGGGCTGTGGGTGGGCCCGAACAGGTTCAGCAGCTCAAGATCGCGGGTCACGACGCCGGAGAGCCTGCGCACTCCCTCACGGATCTCGGTGGGCTCGGGGTAGCAGAAGGACAGTCGCAGGTGGTCCTGGCCTGCCCTGCCGCCGGCGTAGAAGGCCGTCCCGGAGACGTAGGCGACCAGGCTGGTGACAGCGCGCGGCAGCATGTCCTTGGCGTCGAGGCCCTCGGGAAGCCGTACCCACACGTAGAAGCCGCCGTCGGGCACGTTCCAGTGGCACATGGGCAGGAACTCCTCCAGTGCCGAGACCATGGCGTCCCGCCGTTCCTGGTACATGGCCCGGAAGTCCACGATCTGCCGCTTCCAGTCGAACTGCTCCAGGTACATGGAGATCGAGAACTGACCCACCGACGACGGGCACAGGATCGCCGCCTCGGAGGCCAGCTTCATCTTCTCCCGCACGGCCGGCGGGGCCACCGCCCAGCCCACGCGGTATCCCGGAGCGAAGATCTTGGAGAAGGAGCCCAGGTAGACGACGTCGTCGGGTGCGAGGGTCTTGAGCGCGGTGTAGGTCTGCCCCTCGAAGCCCAGAAGACCGTAGGGATTGTCCTCCACGATGAGGATGTGGTGGCGTCGGCAGATTTCAATGACCTGTCCACGGCGCTCCTCGGCGAGGGTCACTCCGGCCGGGTTGTGGAAGTTGGGGAGGCAGTAGAAGAACTTGATACGGCGCCCCTCTCGCGTGAGACGGACGATCGTCTCCTCCAAAGCCTGTGGGATGACGCCCCCGGCATCAATGGGCACCTGCTGCACGTCGGCCTGGTATGTCGCGAAGATCGACAGCGAGCCGACGTAGGTGGGCGCCTCGGTCAGGACGACGTCACCGGGGTCGACGAAGAGCTCGGTGACGATGTCGACGGCCTGCTGAGAGCCGGTGGTGACGATGACGTCCTCCGGGTCGGCTCTGATGTCCTCCAGGGCCATGACCTCGGTGATCTGCTCGCGCAGCCGCGGCAGTCCCTGACCGTTTCCGTACTGCAGCGCCTGGCCGCCGTCCTTGCGGATCATCCGCGCGGTGGCCTCGGCCAGGCGCTCCAGCGGGAGGTCCTTGAGGTTGGGCATTCCACCGGCCAGGGAGACGACCTCGGGACGGGAGGCGACGGCGAACAGGGACCGCGTCTCCGAGGCACGCAGACCGTGGGCTCGTGCCGCGTAGCTGTCCAGCCACGGGTCAAGTCGGTTGCCCTTCACCTGGTTACTGCTCTCACTCACCTGCGGTCCTTCCTTGGTCGCCACTGATGTGTCCGTGGACCTAAGTCTGCCACGGACACAGCGGTGCTCAGCAGCCGGAGCGAGCAGGAGTAAACCGCGGTGTTTCACGTGAAACACGCTCGTCGGCTCGTCGTCGGGACGGCGTGTGGGCCTGACAAGGACGCGCCGCGCATCGTGGGCACGATGCGCGGCGCGGTAAGGGTCAGAACCCTCGCGGGTCGTTGGTCATCAGCTCAGGGCACGCTCCTCGATCAGGGCGCGCAAGGGGGCCTCCTCATTGTCGATCGTCTCGACCTTCTGGGGCCGGGCGAGCAGATCAGCGACGACGTCGGGAGTCTCCGGCTCGCTCCCGAGTGCCTCGGCCACTGTCTGCGGGAACTTCGCGGCCTTGGCGGTCTCCATGACGAGCGTGGGGAAACCGGGCTCCATGATGCGCAGAGCGACCGTGATGCCGTCGGCCGTGTGCGGGTCGATGAGCCGGCCGGAGCGCTCCTTGACGGTGCGGATGGCCTCCAGCCGGTCGGCGTGCGAGGACGTGCCTGCCACGAAGTCGAACTCCTCGCGCATGCGCGGGAGCTGATCGCGCAGGTCGAGCACGCCGGTGGTCTCCAGCTCCGCCCAGCGCTGCACGAAGACCTCGGGGCCCAGCAGCGCCCAGATGAAGCGCTCCAGGTTGGAGGCCTTCGAGATGTCCATCGACGGGCTGGAGGTGGCCAGGGTGTCCTGTGCCGAACGGGGTCGGTAGATGCCGGTGGTGAAGAACTCCTCGAGCACGTTGTTCTCGTTGGTGGCCAGCATGAGACGACGGATCGGTACCCCCATGGACCGGGCCAGGAAGCCGGCGTAGATGTTGCCGAAGTTGCCCGAGGGCACGCACACATCGACCCGGTAGCCGGCGCGGCGCCCCTCCTCCACCGCGTCGGTGACCCGCAGCCAGGACCACACGTAGTAGACGGCCTGCGCGGCGATCCTGCCGATGTTGATGGAGTTGACGGCGCCCAGGTGATGGGCGGCCTTGAATCCCGCGTCGTTGCTCAGCGCCTTGACCAGCGCCTGGCAGTTGTCGAAGACACCGCGCACCGCGATGTTGTGGATGTTGGCGTCCTGCAGCGTGTACATCTGGGCACGCTGCACCGGGCTCATGCGGCCGGCCGGCGAGAGCATGAAGACGCTGACGCCCTCCTGCCCCCTGAAGGCGTGCTCGGCCGCCGAACCGGTGTCTCCGGAGGTGGCGCCCAGGATGTTGAGAACCTGGCCGTGCCCGGCCAGGACATAGGGAATCGCCTGCCCCAGGAACTGCATGGCCAGGTCCTTGAAGGCCATTGTCGGTCCCTCGGACAGGCCCACGAGGGTCAGGCCGTCGGCGACGTCGTCGAGCCCGGTGACAGGGACGACCGGCTGTGGGAACCGCTGCGGGCCATAGGCGGCCTGGGTCAGCTCGGCGAGGTCCTCCCGGGGAATGTCGGTGGCGAACAGGCCGATGACTTCCGTGGCCAGGTCGGCGTAGCCCAAGGGCCTCCAGGCCTCGATCTGCTCGGGGCTCAGGACGGGCAGACGGCTCGGTACCGCCAGGCCGCCGTCGGGCGCCAGGCCCGCCAGAAGGACGTCCGTGAACCCGGCTGCCGCCATCTGGCCACGGGTGGAGATGTACTGGGTGTGCTGCATGTGCCGCCTTCTTGCCGTGTCGCATGACCTGGTGCCGCGTGCGAATCCGGTGCGATTCTACGGGGCCGTGACCGCGGGTGACAGGTGCGGTGTCAGATACGGCGTCAGCTGAGGTGACAGCCCGCCCGACGGCGGAACCAGACATCAGACAACCGGCGGGATAGCGTATTGGCCTCACCGAGCCGCCCCTCGCAGGCGGCTCGGTGAGGCCAATACGTGAGAATGAGAAGAGTGGGTGAAGCCCCGGGCTCAGGCCAGGACCTTCTCCACCTCGGCCTTGAAGGAGGCCTTCGGGCGCGAGCCGGCGAACTGGTGGAAGACCTCGCCGTCGCGCACCACCGCGAAGGTCGGGATGGAACGCACGCCGTAGGAGCGGGCCGTGGCCGGATTGGCGTCCACATCGACCTTGACGAACTTGACCTTGTCACCGAAGTCAGCGGCGACCTCGTCCACGATCGGCGCCATCTGGCGGCAGGGGCCGCACCACTGGGCCCAGAAGTCGACGACGACGGGCACCTCGGACTTGAGGACCTCCTCCTCGAAGGTGGCGTCGGTGACGGCGAGAGCCTCGGACATGATTGTTCTCCTCGAACGTTGTGGGTGGGTGAGTCAGGATGGACGGGGCCGGCGATGCGACGTCGGCGGAGCCGGCCCCGCCCTGCGCTGAATGCAGAGAGCCGGCCCTCAGGCCTGAAGCGTGGTCAGGTACTGCTCGGCGTCCAGGGCCGCGCGGCAGCCGGAACCGGCCGCCGTAATCGCCTGCTGGTAGGTGGGGTCGGCGACGTCACCACAGGCGAAGACCCCGGGGATGCGGGTGCGCTGAGAAGGCGCTTCGACCTTGATGTAGCCGGCCTCGTCGAGCTCGAGGACGTCGGCGACCAGCTCGCTGCGCGGCACCTGTCCGATGGCGACGAACAGACCCGTGGCCTTAAGCCGGCGGTGCTCCCCGGTGACGGTGTCCTCCAGGGTGACACCGGTCAGCGAGTCCTCGCCGTGAAGCTCGACGACTCGCGAGTTCCAGGCGAAGGAGATCTTCGGGTCCTCATGGGCGCGCTTGGCCATGACAGCCGAGGCGCGCAGTTCGTCGCGGCGGTGGACCACCGTCACGGAACGGGCGAAGCGGGTCAGGAAGGTGGCCTCCTCCATGGCCGAGTCCCCACCACCGACGACGACGATGTCCTGATCCTTGAAGAAGAACCCGTCGCAGGTGGCGCAGTAGGACACACCGTGGCCGGAGAGGCGCTCCTCTCCGTCGATACCCAGGTGCCGGTACTCCGAGCCGGTGGAGATGATGACCGTGCGGGCCTCGTAGACGTCGTCAGAGGTGGTGATGCGCTTGACATCGCCCTCCAGCTCGAGGGCGGTGACGTCCTCGTAGCGGATGTCGGCGCCGAAGCGTTCGGCCTGCTCCTGCATCTGGGTCATGAGCTCAGGACCCATGATGCCCTCGACGAAGCCGGGGTAGTTCTCCACCTCGGTGGTGTTCATCAGGGCACCGCCGGCAGTCACCGAACCGGCCAGGATGACCGGATTGAGCTGGGCGCGGGCCGCGTAGATGGCGGCTGTGTAGCCGGCGGGACCGGAGCCGACGATGACGACGTCGTGAATCATGACTCTCCTGACGAGCGGATGGGGCCGCAGTGCGCGACTGCCTAAGGTAACTGGTGATCAATACGGTCTGTTCCCAGGGAAGGTCTTATTTAATTGTGATCTCAGTCACTGTTGCCTTGTAGGGGTACTCGCCGGGCTCACTGTTCTTGGGCAGCTGGGTCACCCTGATGACGAGGGTGTCGACCTCCTGGGGGTTGTCGACCTTGAGGGTGGTGCTCCCCGAGGTGAAGGGACCCTGGGCGAGGACCGTACCGCCGCCCGCGTTGCTGAGGTCCGTGGCGCGGACCTCAACCTGCCCGCCCTCGTTGGTTCCCTGCAAGTCGATCTCAGAGACCTTGGCGCGGTTCTTGAGCTTGATCTCGATGTCGATTGGCTGGCTCAGGTCCTGGCTGCTGCTGTTGTGAGAGAACCAGGGGCGGCTCGTGTCCCCGTCAGCGAGGTACTGCTGGTTGTTGGCCGCCTGCGAGCTCGGGTTGTTGACCACGTTCACGCCCGCGATCTCCGGCTTGGCCGCGGTCGGCTGGGGCGCGGCGGGCTGCTGGCTGCCCCCACCGCCGTTCTCCTGGGCACTGGCCGACGGGACGGTGTCAGCGGCCGCGCGGTCCTTGTCTGCGAAGGGGATGCCGATCGTCTGGTACACGATGTAGCTGGCCACCACGAGCAAGGCGATGACCATGAGAACGAAGGTGATCAGGACCGACCTGGTCGTGCGCTGCTCACGGCGCGCGGCCTCGGGGTCGATCTCCTCGTCCTCGTCGTCATCGAAGGCCGGGAAGCTGCCGGTGAAGGGCTCGACCGGGACTGGTGCCGGCCCGGGAACGGTCTCGGAGGCAGTCGACAGGACATTGGGGATCGGGTTCGCCGGCCCGGTGACCTGGACGTAGGCGTCGTCGGCGGGCTGCTCCTGCGCAGTCGCCGACTCGGGCTGCTGCGGATCAGGGGCCTGCGTGGCCGGCGTTGCGGTAACGGAGGCCGCCTCAATGACGGAGGTCTGCTCGGCAGGTGCATCGGAGGTGGCGGGCATGGACGGTGCCGGCTCCGGTTGAACCGGTGAGGGTGCCATCTGCCCTGCCGGCGCGCTGACCGTGGTGCTCTTGCCCGCACCGCTGCGCCGCAGCCTGTCCAGGACTCCGCGCGCCGCGTTGGCGACGCCGGCTCCCGCGGCACTGACGGCGGCCGTCGCACCCGCGGCTGCGCTGCCGCTGCCACCGGTGGCGCCGCTGTTCGACGAGGGGTGCTGGGACGAGGGGCGTTGTGTTGGTCCGGACTCGTGGTAGCCGGCCACCTGGCCCCACGTGCCCAGTGAGCGTGCCACCTCAGCTGCGGAGATAGGGGGCTGGCTGCTCCAGGTGCGTTCGCACAGCTCGTCCAGGATCGGATCGATTCCCGGCACGAGCGTGGAGGGCTTGACCGGGACACCGCCCAGTCGAGGTGCGGAGGGAATACCGGGGCGCTTGCCCGGCCACCGGCCGGTCAGACCGTAGTAGAGGATCTCCACCAGGGAGCGGGCATCGGCGCGGTCGGCGGCTGTGGGGTCATGGCCGGCGACTCGGCTCTCCAGGTCGAGGGCGGCGGCCTCAATCCCCAGACCGCTGACCTTCACCCTTCCGTCGGGAAGAACGCGGATGGACTCCGGGGACAGGTTGAGGTGGTGCAGGCCCTTGCGAGCACCGGCGTCGAGCGCCTGCGCGGTCTCACCGATGATGGCGCGCGCCTGCTCCGGGGGCATGCCCCGGGAGACCAGGGAGGAGAAGGTGCGTCCAGTCAGCGGCTCGGTGACGATGACGGAGGGTTCGGCGCGTTCGACGTCGTAGACCTGCTGGAGGCGCTGGTCCTCGACCAGCACCGCCCTGCTGGCCGACTCCAGGACGTTGTCGCGATGAAGCGTCGCGTCGGTGAGAACCAGGATCGTGACGTCTCGATCCAGGATCGTGTCGACGCCACGGTGTCTGACAATGCGCGGCAAAGTGGTGGACAGCGTTCCCAGGAGCCCGTAGCGGCCACTGCCGATCGGCGTCGCCTCCGACATACGTCTCCTTCCTTGAGATGGTTGTCCATCTGAACCAGTTGACCCCATCGTAACTGTCTGCGGGCTCCAGACCGGGGTGATGTGGCCCGTGTGGGCAGAGCTGTGTGACGGGTGGAGGGCGGAGCGCCCTGTGGCCACCCGGGAAGGGGGAATACTGGGCGGCAGTGACGGCGGGATACTCCCGGGAGCGTTGGCCGGGGCGTGCCCCGGGGTGTGCCAGTGGTGGGAGGAGCCGGCTGCGGCACCTGTGCTCGGGGGCGGTGGCGCGGCCGCGGCCTGCGAGGCTGCCGGTGGCGGCGGTGCGAGCCGGTGACCGGGCTGCCTGTTATAGGTGCGGCCCGCCACGGGCTGAGACGGGTGGCCACCCGCGTACTGAGACCCCATTTGACCCGGCTGTCCCCAGGAGTGGGGATGCGCCTGCGCCGGTGGCGGCGGTGCGGGCGCAACCGCCTGGGTGCCGCCGGAGGTGTAGCCAACAGCACCGTGCGCCGTCGCCCCCGTTGAAGCACTGGAGGGGCCTGAAACCGCCTGAGCCGGTGGCGGCGGTGGCGGTGGCGGAGGCGTCTGGACGGCGGCCATCTGAGCAGTCGCCTGGGTCTGCGGCTGCGGCGGTGACAACCAGGCCGCCGCCGCCAGGACCGCTCGCCCGGGGGCGCCGGGCAGACGACGACCGAGCGTGGACAGGATCCGCGAGAAGGGCCGGAAGGCGACCGTGATCTCCTCGATCCTGATGACGCGTCCCATCAGCAGGTAGATGAGCGACATGATGGTGGCGACGACGGCGATGTGTCCGAGGGCCGCGGTCATGTTGGCCAGGGAGGAGTCGGCGTCGATGTCACCGAGCATCGCATTGAGCAGGATCCCGACGACGACCGCGGGCGCCGCCGCCATGATGAGACGCAGGTGGGTGGTGACGATCTTGCGGCCGTCGAGGCTGGGCAGGTGGGAGCGCATCATGGGGATGACCACCACGCAGCCCCCGATCTGGCTGATCGTGTTGGCCGCGCCCGCCCAGGTCATCCAGTGGTTGGCCGGGGCGACGAAGTAGGCCAGGACGCACAGGATCACGGGGATGACGCCGACGACGACGTCGGCCAGCAGCAGCCGCTTGGTATCGGAGTAGGCCAGCATCACCCGCTGAGTCCCGAACCAGATCCCCTGCGGGACGATGCCCAGTGCCAGGGCGATGAGCATGGGGGCGCTGGCCTGGGCCTCGGGCAGGGTGATCGAGGGGGTGAAGAGCTGCAGGGCCGGGACGGCCAGGACGCAGATCCCTGCGGTGGCCAGCACCGTGAAGACACCCGCCGAGCGCAGCCCCAGGGAGAGGTCCTCGCGCACGCCGGCGGCGTCCCCGGCCGCGGCCTTCTCACTCATCCGGGTGAACAGGGCCGTGATGATGGAGGTGACCACGAGGGACTGGGGCAGCATGTACACCAGGTAGGCGTTGAGCCACATGGTCGTGGAGGGCACGATGACATTCGCGTACTCGGGCTGCTCAGAGGCCGTGACCGCGTAGGAGCCCAGGTTGGAGGTGATCCAGTTGCTCAGGCTGGCCACGCCCACCCCGGCCAGCGCCCACAGGGCCACCTTGACGGTCTTGCCCAGCCCCAGGCCCCGCACCCCGAAGATGATGCGCGGCCGGAACCCGGAGCGCACCAGGGGGATATAGAGGATCAGCGCCTGAACCGCGATGCCCAGGGTCGTCGTCGCCCCGATGAGAGTGATCCGCCTCCAGTCCCAGACCTCTGCTCCTTGACCGGTGGTGTAGCGACCGTAGAGATGGAGGTAGAGCAGGATCGAGGCGATCGAGATGATGTTGTTGAGCACCGGCGACCACATGTAGGGCCCGAAGCTCGAGCGGGCGTTGAGCACCTGCCCCCACAGGGCGTACAGGCCGTAGAAGAAGACCTGCGGCATGAACCAGAACGCAAAGGCGAAGGACAGCGTGCGCCACTGCCCCTGGGCCAAGGAGTTGGCGTTGAGGGTGAAGATGAGGGGCGCGGCCGCGGTCGCGATGCAGGTGACCGCCAGCATGAGCGTGGCCGCGGCGGTCAAGAGACGGTTGACGACCTCCTGGCCGTTGCGTCGTCGGAGGGCCTGAACGATCTGCGGCACCAGGATCGCGTTGAGGATCCCGCCGATCATCATGTTGTACAGGTAGGTGGGCAGGTTGTTGGCCGTGTTGAAGGCGTCCGCGGCCCCCGAGCCGGTGGCGCCCAGCGCCATGACGATCAGGGCGTTGCGCACCATGCCCAGGATGCGGGAGACCAGGGTCCCCGAGGCCATGATGGCCGAGGAGCGCGCCAGGGAGGCCTGGCTGCGCCCCTGGGAGAGGAAGCGCCGGGCTCGTGCGTGCTTGATCATGCTCATGCCGTCTCCTGTGCAGCCGGGGCCACTGCGGTGCGGCGGCCTCGTCGTACTGTCCTCACCGTACCGATCACCACGATGGAGACCAGGACCCCGACGATGATGCCGGTGCCGCGTCCCTCCCAGTCGGCGCGCACTCGCATGTTGACGGTGGTGGGGGTGCCCACGGTGGTGCCGTCGGCGGCGAGCACCTGCACCGTCAGGGTGACGTCGCCCGAGCCGACGGCCTGGATCGGCACCGTGACCTTGGCCTGCTGGTGGGCCGGGACCCGCACGGTGGTGGTGCGCGGGACCCGGAGGCGCTTGTTGTTCGAGACCAGGTAGACCTGGACCGTGACGTCCTGGGCCAGGGAGGAGGTGATGCGCACAGGCAGCTGTGCCTCGGAGCTGATGAGATTGATGGTCGACGACGGCACCGCGGCCAGCGAGGAGGTGACGCCGGCGCCGGCCGCATCGGCAGCCGGAACCTGGGCGTTGCGGGTTGTGGGGTCGGCCCGCCAGGATGCTGAGGAGACCACCGCCTCCAGGTCGGTGTAGTCGCCCAGCAGCGCGGCCGGCTCGGAGAGCACTGAGGAGATCGACTGCAGGGTCGTGGCTGTACGGCCGGCGGCGGCGAGGGTGTCGGCGGACAGCTCGTCGTCGTCGATCACCGTGTCCGGTGTCTCGGAACGTTCGATCCGCGAGGTGCCCTCGTTCACGGCCGCGACCTCGTGCTGGGCGCTCTCCTGGAGGGCGCCCAGGGTCTGGGACTGGGTCCAGGGGACGGAGCGCAGGGCGGACACCCGCTCCCGCACGACCGATGACTGCACGGCGGAGGCGGCCTGGCGGGGCATCGCCACGACGATGTCCCGCTCCAGCATCGGGGCCTGGCGGACCAGGATGGCACTGTCCCCGCGCAGCAGCTGGCGGGTGTCGAGTGCGGAGGCCTGGGTGCTCTGGGTGGTCGGGTCGCCCTGATCGGAGGCAGTGGGGTTGGCGTCCTGGCCGGTGAGCGCCCCCGACAGGGACTGCTCCGGGATCAGGACCGCGTGGTTCCCGGAGGCGCCCAGACCGGAGGGGGTGTAGGTGAGCTCGTCGGACGGAGGTAAGGACTCCGGTGAGGCGATGATGGTCGAATCCGGCTGCGCCAGCGCATTGACCGTGGTGGCGTCCGCGACGCTGGAGGCCAACCAGGACACCGACGTCGGGGCCCCCGCCTTGACGATGGCTGACTCCTGGGTGCGCCGTGCGGCGGTCTCGATGAGGCTCATCTGCTGCAGGTGCGCCAGGGCCGCGGTATCGGAGTCGCCCCACGGCAGAGCCACCAGGCTGTCGGAGTGGATGGCCCGCGCGAGAGCCGCGGAGAGCTGAATGACCTCGTTGGAGACCTGCGGGGCCTTGCCCGACGGTGAGGCGGTGGCGTTGCCCCCCGTCTGCGGGGACGGGGTGGCGCCCGCCGAGGGGGCCGTCGTCGACGGAGCAGTCGGGGGCGACGACGCGGAGGAGTCGGTGCTCTGGGGCGCCTGAGGGGAGGCATCCGGCGTGGAGGGCTGGGAGCTGTTGTTGCGGGCGGCCTGCTCGAGACTGGCCGTGGTGACACCGAGGGCCTCGACCAGTGCCGGGTCGACGGCGGCGATGACGCCGTCGCCGGCCATGCTCACCAGGCCGAGGACCCGGTTGTGGATACGACTGAGGGCCTCCGTGCGCTCCCGGGTGCGTGGGCCCGACAGCACCGCCATCTCCTGAGCGGAAGCGGTGACCGGCAGGAAGACGGTCATGCGCATCGGTGCGACGGAGGCACCGCTGTCCCACACGAGGATGCTGCGGTCCTGGGCCAGGGAGACGTCCTGGGTCGCCAGGGCGACGGAGACGCCGCGCGGCCCCCACTGGTCAGTGCTGTTCAGCGGCAGCTCATCGGCGGGGACGGTGATGGAGAACTGGGAGACGCCCCCCGGCTGGAGATCATGACCCAGGGGGACCGTGAACGGGTCTGACAGTCCCGACTCATCGGTCCCGGTCAGCCACTTGCTCAGGCCCCGGCTCGTGGACTCCGTGGATCGCTGCACCCGGGTCACCAGGTCCGCCCCGGTGATGGTCTGAGTGGTTCCGTTGGTGATGGTGCCGGTCAGGTTGAGGTCCTGGTCGCTGCGGAGCACCTCGGGGGCCAGGGCGTCGATGCTCACGGTCACCTGGTTGGTGGTCTTCTCGCTCGCTGCCGCTGGGGCCGTGGAGGGGGCCGACACCGAGGTCGACACCGTGGACGGCTTCGCCGAAGCCGCCGGGGCGGCAGGTGCTACCTCAGCGGAGAGCCCGGCGGACTGCGCGAGCGGGGGCGCGCCGGAGCCCTGGTCCGCCTCGGCCGTGGGCAGAGCGGCCACCGGCCACATCACCAGGCCGACCACACCCAGCAGCGCGGCAATGGTCACCATCGCCCTGCTCCGCAGTCGGGAGCCCAGCGTGGTGACCACCTTCGCGTACAGACAGGTGGTGCCCGTCATCCATCCCCCACCAGCATGTCCCAGGCCGCGGCCACAATACGGCGCTCGTTGGGGTAGGCCAGGCGGTGGGAGACGTCGTCAAGGGCGACCCACTCGACGTCCTCGGCCTCATGGTCCGGGTCGTTCTCCGTGGTCAGCGTGCCGCTGACCGCCTCCAGCAGGAAATGGTGCACCACCTTGTGGACGCGGTGCTCGTGGCCGGCGAACCAGTAGTCGATGGTCGCCAGGTGGCGAAGAACCCGACCGGTGATCCCGGTCTCCTCCATGATCTCGCGGACCGCGGCCTGCTCGGGGGTCTCCGTGCCCTCCAGGTGCCCCTTGGGCAGGCACCATTCCAGCCGTCCGCCCCGGTTGCGCCGGGCGATGACCGCGGTGAAGGCCTGCCCGTTCTGAACGTCGACGACTAGGCCGCCGGCACTGGTCTCGTTGACGATCGGTAGGGCGCGCGCACCCGCCCGGCGGGCCGGGTTTCCGGCGCGGGGCGTGCGAGTGCGTGGAGAGGGCATGGGGACACTCTAGGGCGTTCGAGCCGCCGGGCGCCGCTGGCCGAGTACGTCGTCGCACACAACTGCGCCATCCGCGGACGAACGTGAGGGTGGCGGCGGTCGGTGGCGGCCGTGACCGCTGCGTGGGATGGTCCTCACCACAGGGTGGCTGAGGCCGAGGACGACGGCGCGCCGGTGAGGGTTCATGGCAGGCTTGGGCCGATGACTGCGCACCCCGCTCCTGCTGAACCCGCCGACTCCCCGGATGCCGCCGAGAACCGGGGCCTGACACCCACGGCCCGTCAGGCACTCGAGGGTCTGCCCCCCGCCCTGGCGGCCCTGGGGCACGCCTTCGTGCGCGCCGGGCACGAGATCGCCCTGGTCGGCGGGCCGGTGCGGGACGCCTTCCTCGGCGTCGCCCCCCACGACCTGGACCTGACCACCTCGGCCCGCCCCGAGCAGACCGAGAAGATCCTGGCCGCCTGGGGCGAGACCACCTGGGACGTGGGCCGGGCCTTCGGCACCATCGGCGCGCGCAAGGGTTCCACCATCGTGGAGGTCACCACCTACCGCACCGAGGCCTACGAGGTCGGCTCGCGCAAGCCCCAGGTCACCTACGGTGACACCCTCACCGGGGACCTCACCCGCCGCGACTTCACCGTCAACGCCATGGCGCTGCGCCTGCCCGACCTCGAGCTCGTCGACCCCTGCGGAGGCCTGGCCGACCTGGCCGCCGGCGTCCTGCGCACCCCCGTCAGTGCTGAGCAGTCCTTCGACGACGACCCCCTGCGCATCATGCGGGCCGCCCGCTTCGCCGCCCAGCTCGGCTTCGACGTCGAGATGGACGTCATGACCGCCATGGAGGAGATGGCCCCCCGCCTGGAGATCGTCTCCGCCGAGCGCGTGCGCGCCGAGCTCGAGCGCCTGCTCACCAGTCCCTGGCCCCGGCGCGGACTGGAGCTGATGGTCCACACCGGCGTGGCCGACGTCGTCCTGCCCGAGCTGAGCGCCCTGCGTGAGACCGTCGACGAGCACAAGCGCCACAAGGACGTCTACGAGCACACCCTGACCGTCCTGGACCAGGCCATCGACCTGGAGACCGGCCCCGACGGACCCGTCCCCGGCCCCGACCTGGTGCTGCGCCTGGCCGCGATCTTCCACGACGTCGGCAAGCCCGCCACCCGCCGCTTCCTGCCCGACGGCACCGTCACCTTCCACGGACACGACCACGTCGGCGCCCGGATGACGGCCAAGCGCCTTAGGGCCCTGCGCTTCGACAAGCAGACCATCAAGGACGTCTCCCGGCTGGTCGAGCTCCACCTGCGCTTCCACGGCTACGTCGACGCCGCCTGGTCGGACTCGGCCGTGCGCCGCTACGCCACCGACGCCGGTCCCCTGCTGGAGCGCCTTCACCGGCTCACCCGGGCCGACGTCACCACCCGCAACCGCCGCAAGGCCGCCATGCTGGACCGCGCCTACGACGACCTCGAGGAACGCATCGAGGCCCTGCGTGCCGCCGAGGAGCTGGCCGCCATCCGCCCCGACCTCGACGGCGGCCAGATCATGGCCGAGCTCGGCGTGGCCCCCGGGCCGGTCGTCGGCGAGGCCTACCGTTTCCTCATGGACCTGCGCATGGAGAAGGGGCCCATCGGCGAGGACCTGGCCCGCCAGGCACTGCGCTCCTGGTGGGCGGCCCGCCAGAAGAGCTGAGGGAGACAGAGTGCTTGAAGCATCAAGGCAGCTGCGGGTCGGTGTCGTCGGCATCGGGGCCCGCTGCTACCTGGCCGCGCTCGCGGACTCCTCACCGGTTCCGGCCCGGCTCGTCGCCGCGGCCGACACCGCCCCCGACGCGGCCGCGCGCGCCCAGCGGCTCCTGCCCGAGGGCGTGGCGGTCGCGGCCGACCACCGCGACCTGCTGGGGCACGGGATCGACGCCGTCGTCCTGACCACCCCCGACGACACGCACGAGGAGCTGGCCCGCTTCTTCCTTGAGGCCGGTATCCCGGTCTACCTGGAGAAGCCCCTGGCCATCACCATCGAGGCCGCCGACCGCATCCTGGAGGTGGCCCGACGCACCGGCACCCGCCTCTACGTGGGCCACAACATGCGCCACATGGAGGTGGTGCGGCTGCTGAAGTCGATCATCGACTCCGGGCGGATCGGCGAGGTCAAGGCCATCTGGTGCC
Source organism: Actinomyces sp. HMSC075C01 (assembly GCF_001812965.1). Lineage (NCBI taxonomy): Bacteria > Bacillati > Actinomycetota > Actinomycetes > Actinomycetales > Actinomycetaceae > Actinomyces > Actinomyces sp. HMSC075C01. The sequence goes on along the minus strand of NZ_KV810964.1, from coordinate 46,688 downwards.
GCCACTTCGTGGGCAACGGCGGCGACTACTACTTCCGCGACTGGCACGCCGAGCGCCGCCACGTCACCGGCCTGCTGCTGCAAAAGGCCGCCCACGACATCGACGTCATGAGCTGGCTGGCTCACTCCGCACCGGCCCGCGTCGTCGGCATGGGTGGGCTCATGGTCTACGGGGAGGCCGAGCGGCGCCCGGCCGGGACGAGCGCCGGCACCGTCATGCAGGACTGGTTCAGCCTCGAGCACTGGCCCGCCGACGAGGTGGGCGGGCTCAACCCCGTCATCGACGTCGAGGACCACTCCATGCTCATGATGACCATGCGCAACGGGGTCATGGCCTCCTACCAGCAGTGCCACTTCACCCCCGACTACTGGCGCAGCTACACGGTCATCGGCACCCGCGGCCGGGCCGAGAACCTCGGTGACGGGGCCGGCGACGTCGTCAAGGTGTGGACGAAGCGCACCGAGCACTACGCCGAGCGCGCCACCCAGGAGTACGTCATCGCTGAGGAGGGCACCGGGCACGACAGCGCCGACCAACTCGCCATCGACGAGTTCCTGCGCTTCGTGCGCGACGGCGGGGCCACCGAGGTCTCCCCGGTCAGTGCGCGCGACGCCGTCGCAGCCGGCGTGCTGGCCACCCGGTCCCTGCGTTCGGGCTCCGTGCCCTTCGACGTGCCCGAGCTCGACGCGGAGCTGGCGGACTACTTCCACCGTGGGCAGCACAATCCTCACTGATCGACGGAAATCTCATCAACGACGCGGCTCCGCGTCATCTTTGAAGAAAATGTCGGTCTGTACGGTCGGTAGCACGTACAGTGCGAGCCGGGCGGTGCCGGTGCCTTAAGGGGGACCCGACCCGCGGGCAGGACAGGCCGGAGCCGAGGAGAGCGCATGATTCACCACATCACCCTGACCGGGCGCAGCATCGCCCTGGCCTGCGACGGCACGGTGACCACGCAGCACGGGGCCGGTGGCGCCACCGGCGCGGTCTACGTCGAGGCCTCCCACCTGACCCTCCTGCACGACATGCGCGACGGTGAGTTCTACCGCACCGGCCAGAACTCCTGGTCGCCGTCGGGCTGGCGCCGCCTGAGCGAGGCGCCCATGCGTATCGCTAATGAGCAGCGCCGTCGGACCGCCGACGACGCCCCCTGGGACGATCCGGCCCGCCACCACTCGGCCTGGATGGCGGTTCTGGAGGACTCCGCCGGGGCGCTGCTCGTGGGTTGCCTGGACGGGCGCACGCCGCGGCTGCGCGCCGACACCGCGGTCCTGGAGGCCTTCACCGAGTCCGGCGACCCGGCGCGCTGGGTGATCCTGCCCGGCCCGGCCACCGCCGTCATGGCCCGTTACGCGCGCGAGCTCGGCGAGAGCCTGGGGGGCCGGGCGATCGAGCCGCAGAGCGTGTGGTGCTCCTGGTACTCCTACTACGAGACCATCTCGCAGGAGGCCCTCGAACGGGAGATCCCGCAGGTCGCCGAGCTGGGCTTCAAGACGCTTCAGATCGACGACGGCTGGGAGGCCGCGGTCGGCGACTGGGAGGCCGGCGAGAGCTTCGGCGACGGCATGGAGGCCGCCGCGACCCGCATCCGTGAGGCCGGCATGCAGCCGGGCCTGTGGGTGGCGCCCTTCATCGCCCTGCCCGGCTCGCGGGCCGTGCGCGACTACCCGGAGATGTTCGTCCACAACGCCGACGGCGGACTGGCCGTGGCCGGCTCCAACTGGGGCGGCGACTACTACGCGCTGGACACGACCCACCCCACCGCCCAGACCTACGTGCGCAAGCTCATCGCCAAGATCGTCCACCGGTGGGGCTTCAGCTACCTCAAGCTCGACTTCATCAATGCCGCCGCCATCCCCGGCTACCGGCACCGCCAGATCGACCGGGAGGAGGCCTACCGCACCGGGCTGCGCCTCGTGCGCGACACCGCCGGGGAGGAGACCTTCCTCCTGGGCTCCGGGGCGCTCATCATGCCCTCCATCGGGCTGCTCGACGCGGTGCGGGTGGGCCCGGACGTGGCCCCCATGTGGGAGAACTACGCCTCCGACGACTTATCCGACGCCAAGGCCTACAACGCCCTGCACGCCGGCATCAACCGGCTCTGGCTGGGGCGGGTCATCGGGGTCGACCCCGATGTCGTCTTCTTCCGCCACCGCCGCAACCTCCTGGACGACACCCAGATGCAGTGGCTGCGCGACGTGGCCGAGGCCAGCCGCTACCGGTGCCTGTCGGACCAGATGACCTGGCTCGACGAGGAGGAGAAGGAGGCCGTGCGCGCCTACCTGGCGGCCGCCGACGAGCCCCTGGAGATCCTGGGCCGCTACCGCTTCAGCCTGGGCGAGCGCGAGATCGACCTCACCGAGGCCATCGAAGGCAAGGCGTCGGCCTACCCCCTGTGAGGCGGGGCTGGGGCGGCTCTCTGGAGCCGGCCGAGGTCCTACGGTCCCAGCAGGGCGGCCGGCACGACGGCGATCCCGTCCTCGTCCCGGTAGGCCAGACGACCGGTGGTCACCAGGACTGCGTCCGCGAGCCTCGGCCCGATCTTCTTGCGCAGCCAGCGCAGGTGCTTGGTGTCCTCCGACTTGGGGGTGGCCCTCGCCTTGATCTCGAAGGCGACGACCCGACGGTCGGCTCCTTCGAGGATGACGTCGATCTCCTGGAGCCCGCCTTTGGTGCGCAGGTGGAAGACCCGGGCACTGAGGACCTCGGCGTAGACCTGAAGACTCTGAATCACCAGGGACTCGAATAGTGAGCCGAGCACTCGGGGGCGGCGCGGGGTGCCCCGAGGGCTGGTGAGGATCGGGTGGCCGACCCCGAGCACCTCGGCGGGACCGTATCCGAGAAGACGAGCGGCCAGGGCCGGGTCGCACAGCTGGTGCTTGTCGGTCAGATTGTTGCGGGAGAACTCGTTCTCGCTGGGGCTCCAGCCCGGAACCGGGTCCAGTAGCCACATCCCGCTGAGGTGGTCTCGGTAGGAGCGCGCCGTCGCCAAGCCCATGTCGGTGCTCAGGGGTCTGGTCGCCAGCTCGGCAATGGAGCTGAAGCTCGCCGTTGTGGCCACCGCGCTGGCGTAGGCCGTCAGCCACTCCCTCACGGATCGTGGACGTCGCCTGCCGCCGATCGCTTCCGGTAGATCATGCCGGAGCGTCTGCTCGATGTATCCGTCCAGCTGGGCCTTGCGCCCCAAAGGTGGCTGCTCCCTGATGGCGGGGAAGCCGGAGCGGCAGATCTCATCGACATACTGGTCGATCGTGACCCTCGTGTACCCCTCGATCGGGGTCAGGGCGGAGGGGTCCTGAGTGCCGAGGCCACTGCCTAACAGGCTCCCCACCGAGATCGTTGGGGTCTCGATCGCGCGCTCGGCCAGGCTGAAGGGACGCATCCTCAGGGTGATGATCCGTCCTGCGCCGGTGTGGGTGGGCGCCTGGGACGGTGTGGAGGACCCGGTGAGCAGAAAACGACCGGGAGAGGGATCGTCGTCGACGGCGCGACGTACCCGGTCCCACAGCTCGGGCATGCGTTGCCACTCGTCGATGACGAGAGGGCTGGGAAGTGTGGTGAAGCGCGATCCGATGGCGGCGAGCTGGGCGCGTTCATCGGGATCGTCAACGGCAATGAAGGTAGTGCCGTGGGCTCTGGCGGTGCGGGTCTTCCCGACGGCGCGGGCTCCTTCGACGCTGACCGCCGGGACCGACCGCAGCAGCTCCTCGAGGCGCTGGTCCATGAGACGCGGCTGGTAGGTGGTCATGAACTGATCGTAAGGGCCACTTTGTGCCGCCGTACAGCCAAAAGAGTGGGCCTGTGGATAACTCTGGGGTCTGGGAGCGCTGGGTGACGATCAGATTGGTCGTGCCTTCATCGACTATTTGGTCAAGAGTTAATGATCAGTTTGGTCGCGTTCAGTGTTGTCCGCTGCGCCCCTCTGGAGCCTCAGCACAGCAGCGGGCAGTGACAGGCGGGCTCGCTAACTGTAAGATGAGTCTCATCGCCGCCGTGTCTCTCAGGAGGCACATCGGCTCCACAGCTGGTGGAGGTAGCGGATTATCAATGGTTCGCACGGAAGTGCTGGCGGTGCTGCCCCAGGGGACTGGGGGTTGAACTTATCAATGGTAAGACCAACTTCTCAGGAGTGTTGATGTGAGCCGCCTCGACTTCACAGACCTCTTCCGCGAGATCACTGGGCACGAGCCCAGGGACTACCAAGTGCGCCTGGCCGAGCGCCTCGCCCAGGGAGAGCCGCCGTCCCACCTCAGCGTCCCGACCGGGATGGGCAAGACCCTCGCGGTCCTCATCGGGTGGTTGTACGCGCTGGCACAGGACGCCGAGCAGGTAAGCCGGCGTCGTCGGAAGCGGGTGGTCCCCCTGAGACTGCATCTCGTTGTCGACCGGCGCGCCGTCGTCGATGACTCCTTCGAGGCGGCGCAAAGGATCAGAAAGGCGCTCGGAGAAGGTGCGGGTGATCGGTCGGCGGTGAGACACGTGGCCGAGGTGCTGCGCTCGGCTTTCGCGATCCCTGCCGAGGCGGAGGTGCTCGAGGTGCGTCGCCTGCGCGGCGGGCTCGCTGATGCTGATGGGGACCTCACGGAGCACACGCGCTACCCCTCGCGCCCGGCCATCATCGTGGGAACCCTCGATATGACCGTGTCCCGTCTGCTGTTCCGCGGCTACCAGCTCTCGCCCTACCGCCGCAGCATCGATGCGGCGCTGACGGGGATGGATGCGTTCTGGGTCCTCGACGAGGCGCACCTCTCCGAACAGGCCCTGACCACCTTGTTCGTGCTCCGCAGCGAGGAGAGCAGGCTCGAGGATCGTTGTGGTGGCAGCGTCCCGAGCCTCCAGGTCATGCCGATGACGGCGACACCCATGACGCTTCCCACCCTCCACCGGGGGGCCGACCAGGAACCGGCTCCCGGTCTCAGTCTGGACTGGGAGGAGGAGTGCCGCCTGGATCCGCAGCTAGCTGCGCGGCGGGCGCATCGTGACGGTGTCCCGGTGGACGTTCACTGCGTGGATGGCAAGGCGGCAGCCGCTCTCACGGAGCAGGCATGTAGCCGCGCGAAGGAGCTGAGCCGGGGAGAGTCGCTGGTCGTCTTCTGCAACACCCTGGACACCGTCAAGAAGGTCGTGGCCGGGTTGAAGAAGCAGGCCCGAAAGCTGAAGGAGCAGGCTCCTCACGTGGAAGTCATGGTCGGTGGCATGCCTGCTCGCCGTAGCGAGCACGTCGTGGAGAGACTCTCCCCTTATTGGACGGGGGTCGAGGGCCGTCAGGACGCGCAGGCCACCGTCGTGGTGGCCACATCGACTCTGGAGGTTGGTGCCGACCTCGACTTCACCCACCTCCTGACGGAGAGCTGTCAGGCCGGCTCCCTGGTGCAGCGCCTAGGGCGGGTCAACCGGGTCGGTGCCCGCACCGACGGCAGCGTGACCATCGTTCACTCCACCACGAGTCAGGACCCGATCCACGGCGGAGCCGCCGACGCCGTCGTTGAGCTGATCGACGGAGCCACCACCCTCGGTGAACTGGTGAAGCGGCTCGATGAGGCTGACGGGTGGGAGGAGCTGGTGAACGCGACTCAGGTTCCGGTCGTCATCCCTCCGAATGTCTTCGCCGCCTATCTGCGCACCCTGGGATCCCGTAACGACGCCCCGGTTCACCCGTGGATCCGGCCACTGGCCGATCCACGGCCGGACACGTTCATCATCTTCCGTAAAAGTGTGGGAGACCTCGCCGGTGTCAGCTCCAAGGCCCTCCAGGAGGACCTGACTCGTTGGCGGCCCGATCTTCGAGCCGAGGCCTGGAGCATCCCGCTGAACGATGCTCAGGAGGTAGCGAAACAGGCGGTGAAAACGCAGCCCCTCGTCATCATCGATCCAACGTCGCAGGAGCCGAGCGTCCTTGAGGCCGGGGACTCTCTCCCCGATCTGGTTCCCGGCCAGATCCTCGTCTTGACGCCGAGTGACGACAGCAACCCCTATGGGCTGGAGAACGCCGGCCGTGACTACTCCGGGCAGCACGTCATGCCCGGCGCCACAGCTGAGGAGGTGTCCAAGGAGCTGGTGTCCCTCGCGACGGAGACGGACCGGGGAACGAGCCGGAGGGAGGCGGTCATCCTCACGGACCTGTCCGGGAGTGACCTGCGAACCGACGACCCGTACGCCGACCTCCTGGAAGAGGCGGCCTTGCTCGCAGTGCCACCGGGTTGGCAGATCGTCGACGACGTCCTTGGCGCCGACAGTGATCACCCATGGCTTCGTCTGCGGCTCGTGGAGGCCGCCACCGAGCCTCCCGCGAGCACCGAGGGTGACGCCGATGAGCGCACCCTGTGCGGCCACGGAGACCGGGTGGGTGAGCGTGCAGGGCAGTGGGCCCGAGCCATTGGCCTGCCCGAGAACCTGGTGGAGGACCTCGTCACGGCCGGGCGTCACCATGACGACGGCAAGGATGATCCCAGGATGCAGGCCGCCCTCGGGGCTGTCGTGGATGAGAGAGGTTTCCTCCTTCTGGAGGAGCCGCGGCAGCGGGGTCGCCGAACGCCGCTGAGCAAGTCTCGGCTCCCTCGCAGGTACTGGAACCGCTCCATGCGCATGGCCGGCGTTCCCTCCGGCTGGAGGCACGAAGCGGCCTCAGCGGATCTCCTTAAGGAGCAGCTGGAAAAAGGTGAGCAGACGGCGCACGATCCTGACCTGGTGATGCATCTGGTTCTCAGCCACAACGGCCGCTTCCGAGGTCCAGGACCGGTGTGCCTGCCCGAGCACGGACCAGCTCCACGGCATCAGGACCCGAATGCCCCCTCCTGGGCGGAGGCCATAAGCCGTTTCCACCGTCTCAATGATCGCTACGGCCCCTACACCCTGGCGCTGGTCGAGGCGATCCTTCGCCTGGCTGACTGGGACGTCTCGCAGGAACTGGAGCAGAACCATGAGTAGTGCACGATGCCCTGATGAGCCTGCCGAGTACCGCCTGACTGCGCTACCGGGAAATCGCGCAGCCTATGTCCTGGCGACCTGGGGACTGGTGTCGCTACTGCCGGGGGCGACGCTCCGCTTCGAGGGGGAGGCAGTCCCCGTCGTCGGCTATGGCTGGGACACGGATGAGCTGGTGGATGTGGCCGCTCGTGGCCTGGTGGAGCGAACCTGGGGCCTCGGGGAGGGTGGGTTGCGCGGTATTACCACGACGACGCCCAGGCGATCCGCGGTCAACGTCCTGTCACATGCCGGCTGGCAGGCCGCTGACAAGACGAGCGACCTCAGGGCATGTGGGCCGGTAGCCGTCTTCGATGCGTCAGCGACGTCAGCCGAGCGGTTGAAGAGTACGGGCATGCAGGATCTCCAGGTCCGCTCCTCGGCGTTGACCTTGCTCAGCGGCAAGAGCCATACCGCCAAGTCGGTGCAGGACACCTGGGGGCTCATGGGTGCGTCACTGACCACTGCCGACGATGCTGTCGCTGCGGGGGCGGCGCACCTTGACCGACTTGTGCACGGCGACCTTGCCGTTGCGCGGGCCAAGCCGGGGCTGCGCTTCTCCGCCAGCCAGGCGACCCCGCGTATCACCAGCGGATCGGAGGAGTGCGATGTGTACCCGCTCGTGGACCTCCTGGCCTTCTGCGGGCACCTGCTCCTCCAGCCGCAGCAGCGCGAGATGACGCGAGAGTATCCGGTCAAGGCTCTCACCTGGGTGCTGCATCCGGTTCCCCTCACGATGGAGACGATCATCGATCTGCACGAGTCCCCACCGCCCGACCTGCCGTGGCGCCGGTGGACATCCCTCATTCGCGGCACCGGTTCCACGGCCAAAGTGACATCGTTCGGGCCCGCCCACCCCGGGGCATGAGAGAGAAAGAGGTGACAACAACCCATGCCTGATCAGATCGCAGTCCTCTCGCTGGCGAAGGCGCTATCGGACCTGGAGACACCTGATGCCGTCCATCGCCGCGCCATGTCGTACTTGCCCGATCTCAGAGGCGCTTCGCGGTCGATTCGCGCAGACCTCGGCGTCCTGTACCGCCTGGCTCTACCAACCGAGTACGGCGGGCAGAAGGGTTCCCTGGTCATCAGATTTCGGGCTGATCTCGATCTGCCCGGAACACAGCCTATCGAGGCTCCGTCAGGGTTTGCTGTTGGTCAGCGCTTGACTGTTCGAGTGGTGGCCGAGAAACGTCATGCCGATGAATCGGGAAGGAACCGCGTTCGCGCCGTCCTCGACGAGGAAGCTCACGGCTGGGCCGCCGATTTGCTGGAGCGCCACGGTTTGGGGGTCAGTGAGCTGACGGTCTCGCCGAGGTGGTTCGTGGGCCGGCGAGGCGGACGCTCCTTCACGCTCCGGGACCTCACCGGCACTGTGAGCAGTATCAGTGAGACTGGCGCATCCGCTTACCACCAGGGCATCGGGAGGGGGAAGGCCTACGGCTACGGAATGCCTCTGGTGCTGTGAGGACGTGGATGAAAGTTGCGCTCGGCCAGTATGACCATAGATATGCAGATAAGGAGATTGAACGGTGACGACGGCTCAGGAATTTCGCTCCACCATCGGTGCCCTCATGGAGGAGGGTGCGGTGGCTGGAATCAGCGTGACCAGCAAATACGACTCATTGGCAGGAATGACCGTGACACCGCCGGCGGGCACGATCCGTCAGGACGGCAAGATTGTCGGCTTCTTTGAAACTGTCGACGATGGGAAGGCGGCCACAATTGATACGTGGGGATCCCAGGCCTCGCGGTGCGAGGTGCTTCTCGCTAGTCGCTTTAGAGGGGGAACCAACACCCTCGCTGAGGTGCTGGGGTTTCCCCTGGTGGTCCTCGTCGATGAGGAAGGGGAGGTGCTGACCACCTCCGTGGAGCTCTCGCACCGGCAGGCCGATGCTACGTGGAGGCTCATACGAGACGAGCTCACCGCCAAGGGGGTCGATTTTGAGGGAATTCAGAATGCCACTCGCTCCCAGCCGGATGCTCTGCTCACTGGATTTCCCACAGCGATTCCCTTCGGATGGTGGCACTCGCAGACGAAGCGCTCCCAGAAGGCTGTTGATGAAGCCAATCAGGGAGGGAAGAAAAGTGGGCGCAAGGATGCTCGTGAGCTGAATGCGACGCGAGACAAATATCTTGGTTACTACGTCATGAATCCTGCGGAGTCGCGTTCTGCGAGGTTGTTCACATCGGAGATTATCGCGACCGGTGTGTCTGAGCGTCGTCGTATGGCGGGGAAAACGGATCCGCTCTTTGCGGCAACCAGTAATAAAACGACAATTCGGGGAGTAAAACTTTCCGCTTTAGGAATTGGGTCATTGCCTCCGCTCGATATTTCTGAGGCTCCATCAGATTTAACGTACAACTCTATCGTGGGGAAGGCTTTCTTCTCCCTCGCGGGGTTGAGGACATTCGCCTTCTCTCGCCCGGAGCCTGCGCGAGCGCTGGTGGTCAGCCTGACCCTGCTGCTGTACCGACTGCTGCAGGAACGGCTGGACCTGCGCGCAGGGGCCGAGCTGCGTCTGCGCGAGCCGGGCCTCGAGGTTAAGGTCGAGAGGCACGGAGCACCCTCCGAGCCCCTCGCACTGCCGGAGGTCGACGAGCTGGTGGACCTCGTGCGTGACCTGGGCCAGGAGATCGGTTGGAACGGCGCCACCGTTGTCACGATCACCCACGACTCCCCGCTGGGAAAGATCATCCTGGACGTCGACGGGCGCAAGACCGACGGACGCAGCGATGAGTGATCTGACCATCACGGCCTCGTTCCCCCTCGGAGAGTTCAACGCGCACAATGGAGAGGGGCGCGCCGAATGGCCACCGGCTCCAGCGCGCGTACTGGCCGCGATGCTGTCTGCCGCCCATGGCCTCGGAGAAGGCGTTTTCGAGGTTGAGGCTCTCTTCCGATGCCTTCCTCCACGGATCACCGCCCCTCCGGCCGGTGAGCGTCAGATCGGTTACCGGCGGTGGGTCCCCGTCAACAATGAGCTGAAGACGGACAAGAACGGTTCGCCGACCGGGATTGTCGACCGAAACGACCGCCTCTTGGAGAAGCAGGCGAAGGATCCCGAGTGCGGCATGATGGTCGGTACCGGTCCGAGCGACGTCGTGCGTTGGACCTTCGCTGTTGATGGCCCAGTCGATCTGGGCGTTCTGCAGAAGGTGGCACGGTCCGTGGAGTACCTTGGGCGTCCGACCTCACCCGTGCTGCTCGACGTCGTCGACGGTGCTGTCGAGGCGCCACCTGGCCATTCCTGTTGGGAACCGGACCAGACGGGCTGGATTCAGCTGCGGGTGGGAACGGAAGGACTTCTGGCTGCTTTGGACGCCCGAGAGGAGGAGCGGCGCCGCAGCACCGTGACGGGGACGCATCCGTATATGAGCGTGCGACCCACCGCTCTCTATCGGCTCGTGGGTGTGCAGTCCGGTGATGGGGCTGCGCCTGATACTCGGGAGCTGCTGCGCACGTGCTCGCTCTACCGAATGCCCCACAGTGGGAGACAAGGCGCGATTTTGGTTCATGCTGCCGACGCTGCTCTCGTCATGGAGCAGTTGCGAGACTCCCTTGGAGAGGCGGGCTGGATGCTGCCACTCATCGGTGGGTTGGGCCGCCGTCACCTGCCCGTCCTGCGGGGGGTGCTCGTGGCTGGGGGGCTTCGGCTTCCGTCCGTGGGACTCGCGGTAAGGACGGGGGTGGTTGAGGCCAGACTCGCCGAGACAAGGACATTGGCTTCCCTGCCTCGAGTTCTGCGGGCCGCTACCGTTCCTTCATTGCAATGGACCACTGTTGTGCCGACGGCGGAGGAGCCTGAAGGCATCATGGACATACTCGAGGAATGCGCCTCGGGGCTCGGCTGCAGACTCGTTGCGGCTGAGCGTCACTCCGACTCACGAAGCGACGGAGGTGTCGATGTGCAGCAAGACAACGAGCGCTGGCACGTCTCGGTCGCCTTCGACGCGAAGGTACCCGGGCCGGTGGTCTTCGACGGCACCCTCATGGTTCCCCTGGGGGCCACCACCTTGGCAGTGAACCCACGGCGACCCCGAGCCGACTAGCATCGCAGGTCAGCAAGTGTCAGCCCCGCGCATGCGGGGGTAGAGCGTGTACATCACTGTACCGGCGTATGTACAGTGGCGTCAGCCCCGCGCATGCGGGGGTAGAGCGGACCCGAAGACGACGATCCTCTGCTCGTCCTCGTCAGCCCCGCGCATGCGGGGGTAGAGCACAGTAATGGTCTGACCGTTATTAGCATTGACCGTCAGCCCCGCGCATGCGGGGGTAGAGCTGCTGTTTGATCTTAGTGTTCAACTCCTTACGGGTCAGCCCCGCGCATGCGGGGGTAGAGCCGCGGACTGCTCGTCCCTGGCCTGCGGGTCGATGTCAGCCCCGCGCATGCGGGGGTAGAGCCTTTATCAACGGGGGCGGGGCCCTTCCAGGACGGTCAGCCCCGCGCATGCGGGGGTAGAGCGACGTGCTTGCGGGCCTGCCTCACGCCCGCCTCGTCAGCCCCGCGCATGCGGGGGTAGAGCGCCAAGTACGTTGTCGGCATTCACTGCCATTGGGTCAGCCCCGCGCATGCGGGGGTAGAGGGCGGGTCGGCACTGGTGCGGTGGTTGGTAGTGCGTCAGCCCCGCGCATGCGGGGGTAGAGGCGCATTCAGGGACGTCACCGCCCCCATGATGGCGTCAGCCCCGCGCATGCGGGGGTAGAGGGTACCCGTCACTGTTCGTCACTCGTCAGATGGCGTCAGCCCCGCGCATGCGGGGGTAGAGGGACGATCCGCATACGGGTGCGGGCATCCCCGGTGTCAGCCCAGCGCACGCGGGGGTAGAGGGGTGAAGGTGGAGAAGGCGCTGCGCCTGTACCGGTCAGCCCCGCGCACGCGGGGGTAGAGGGATGGTGGCCGCTCCGAGTGGGATGATCGACCTGTCAGCCCCGCGCATGCGGGGGTGGAGGCGGCACCAACATGCTGGACTGGTGGCCGAGGAGCGTTAGCCCCGCGCTCGCGGGGGTAGAGGGGCGGCCTCATGCAACCGGGCTTCTGACTCAACGTTAGCCCCGCGCATGTGGGGGTAGAGGCATCGTCTCGTCCGCGCCCAGCAGTAGCAGCGCGCCAGCCCCGTGCACGCGGGGGTCTACATCGACATGCGGTTGACGCTGCCTGGGCCCGGTCAGCTGCCCAGGGCGCCTACTGCACGAGGGTCGGGTGCTACTGGAAGAGGGTTGGGGCTACTTCGCGGGGGTCGGGGGTTCGTGCAGTACGCACAACCTTCGGCCAGTAGATCCCCACCCTCGTGGAGTGGGCCGGCTCGAGGACGGCGCCAGGGCTGAGCCGACGTCGAGCCGCCGCCGGGAAGCTGCGCGGGAACCAGGCGGCAACCACAAAGGGCCCGGTCAGAGGTCAGGCCGGCGGAAGGCGGGGCCGGCCCCTGGGGTGAGGGCGCCCGGCGCCACCGCTAAGACCTCGCCAGACCTCGCGGAGTCGAGCACGTCAGCAGCTCAGTGTCCACGGTGCTGACATCAACGGTGCCGCCGTCGGAACGCCCAGCGGAATCGTTGTAATTCCAAGGCTCCGTCTCGGCTCGCGACGCCGGTGCCGGGTTGATGTCAGCGTCATGGACACAGGCGTCCCACCAGGCCACTGTCAGCGACTCGCTCCTCAGAGAGCAGCGACCTTGAAGGTTCCGACCCGCCCCGCGATCCCCGCCGCCAGGTCCTCGATCATCCTGGCGTCGTGGAGGCGGGTCCGCCAGTTCTCCGGGATGCCGCTGCGCCCGTACAGCGCCCCCGCCAGCTGCCCGTAGATGGCCCCGACGGTGTCGGCGTCGTCGCCCAGGTTCACGGCCAGCAGCGCCCCGTCGAGGAAGGTGTCGGTGCGGGCGAGGGCCCACAGTGCCGCCTCCATGCTGTGCAGGACGTAGCCCGACGACGAGATGTCCTCGCGCTCCTTGACCCGGTAGGAGCCGCGCAGGATCGCCGCCAGCACGGGGCTGGTCACCTGCCCGGCCAGGTCGGCGGCCAGCGCATGCAGCTGTGCGTGCGACGTCCCCTGGATGGCGGCCGCGATCAGCCGGCCGTAGGCCCCGCACGCTTCGACGCACTCGACGGCCGGATGGGTGGTGCGCGAGCTGTCGGCGCAGAACCGTCCCGCTGCCTCGAGGTCGTCGCAGAAGGCCATCGCGACCGGTGCCAGGCGCATCAGCGACCCGTTGCCCGCGCTCATCCCACCGGCCGCCGTGCGGTAGGGCTCGCCGGTGGCCTCGAACTCCCTCAGGGCGGTGAGGGTCTGGTTGCCGATGTCGAAGCACCGGCCCGTGCTGCTGAAGTACCCGTCGCGGTACCAGTGGAGGAACCGGGCCAGCTGGTCGCGGGGATCGTAGGCCCCGGTCTCGACCAGGCTCGCGGCGATGCACAGCGCCATGGACGTGTCGTCAGTCCACTGCCCGGGCGCCAGACGGAACACCCCGCCGCCCACCATGTCGGTGACCGGCGAGAAGGAGTCGCGGGCCTGGAACTCGACGGTGGTACCCAGGGCGTCGCCCACTGCCAGCCCCAGGAGACTGCCCACAATCCGATCCTCATGCATGGGACCACGGTACAGAGGATGAGCGGAGGACGACCGAGGAATGACGGCGCCTGAGGCGGCCACCCGGACCCGGCCCGGGGCGGCCTGCTCTCGGCCGGCTCCGAGCCGGTTCCAGGCCGGGCCCCGCCGGGACCCACCGGCATTCCGTCAGGACTCCGCCGTCGGGCCCGGCCTACTTGGTGGGGGTGCGGCCCAGGGTGAGGTAGCCGGGAAGCGTCTGGTCCTGGCCGGCGCTGGAGAAGCGCAGCGGCTGACCTGACTCCAGCGGGTTGACCACGCGCACCAGGATCGTGTTCTCTCCGGCAGGGTCCGCCGGGAGCTGCCCGGAGAAGGTCTGGGTCTTGCCGACCGCGATCTTGCGCAGGTCGCCGCTGAGCGTGGTGCGCCCGACCTCCATGCCGTTGGAGGTGTTGATGGCCACCGCCTCCACGTTCCAGTTGTAGTAGAAGGGCGCCACCCCGTTGTTGGCGATCTGCACCTCGACCTTGCCGTTGCGCATCCGCCAGCGCGCCACCGCCAGGTCGTAGCCGGTCTCGGCGGAGGCCTGCACGGTCCGCTCGCGCTCGGAGCTGTTGAGCGTCGTGGTGAAGGCCCAGTTGTCCACCAGCCAGCTCGCGTGCGTGGCCTTGATGGAGGCGTTGATGTCCACCGTTCCTCCGTTGGAGCCCGAGGCCATGCAGCTGCCCGGGTTGCGCACGGAGCACTCCTGGATGCCCGGGTAGACCTCGCCGCCGATCGGGTGCTGCTGCCAGGCCTGGTCCGCCTTGGCCTGCTTCAGCTGCGGCAGGAAGTGCCAGTCGGCGGTGTCCATCGTCGCGTAGCCGAAGGAGTCGTCGTGGTAGCCGACCCCGCGCTTGACCGTCTCCGCGGACGGGTAGCGCGCCAGCGTCGGCGTCACCTGGAAGGCTCCGTCCCAGGTGTCGATGAGGGTGTTCTGGTTGGCCGCCGACGGCATCCAGTTCTCGCCGGAGGGGTTCTCCCCGGAGACCTTGCCGTTCATCGGATAGGTGTGCCCCTCTCCCCAGAAGCCCACCAGGCCGTGGGTGATGAAGGCCAGGCGCGGGTCGCCGTCGTACTGCTGGCCCAGGGCGGAGATGAAGCCGGTGAGCATCGACATCATCTCGGGGTCGTTGTAGTCCGGCGCCAGCGACTGGCCCGGCGCGTTGCCGTTGAACGTGTACTCGTGGGTCGCCACCGCGTGGGAGCTCAGCAGGTAGGCCGGTATGCCGCTGGGGCGCCCGGGGTAGTCGACGTAGAAGCGCAGCACCGCCTGGTGCCCGCGCGAGGCGATGGCGTTGAGGTGCGCATCGAGCTTGTCCCAGGAGTACGAGCCGGGCCCGGTGACGACGTCGCTGACCGGCAGCGTCAGCCACTCCATCGTGTAGGGCGGGGCGTTGTCCTGAAGCGCCGGCGAGTGGGAGGCGTCCGACGGCGCGAAGGGCATCATGCCCTTGAGTGGGTTGGCCTCCGGCGTGGCCGCCGCGGAGACCTCCGTCCAGGCCCGGTTGCAGTTGCAGGCCCGGAACCCGGTGGCCAGGGACACCACGGCGACGAGTGCCACGAGGACGGCGCCCAAGCGCGGCTTGCGCCCCCTGCGGAGCCGGTCGAGCATCTGGCGCCCCAGGGAGGGTGTGCGATCAGAACCTGGGCCGTGCGATTGCTGCGCGGCCCTCGGCTTGGAGCCGGAAGCTGCTGCAGAAGTGGTCTCGTCGTGCTGTGAATCGATCATGAAAACTTGTCAGGTAGGGATTTGGGTGTGGGTAAACCCTACCGGCCAGTTGAGCGGTCCACCTGTGCTATCGCTGACAACGTGCCCAGTTGACGGGGTGGAGGGTTTGTGTCACTCGTACTTTTGGCGGACATGAGAATTTCGTGCCGCGCTGCGCCTCGTTCCGGCTGCGGTCCGACGTCGGCGGGTGGCGTCGGCCAGGCAGAACGTCGAGGGGATCGACGAGGCCTTCCGGGGCGGGACGCAATGAGAGGCGTCGTCGCCATGCGGGACGAGATTGCCGCCGCGCGCATAAGCGGCCATGATGACTCCGTGCGCGTCTTCAATTTTTCCGCCGGTCCTGCCCAGCTCCCCCTGCCCGTCCTCGAGCAGGCCGCCTCCGAGCTCACCAGCTGGGGCGGATCGGGAATGTCCATCCTGGAGGTCTCCCACCGCGGGGCCGACTTCGTGGCCTGCGCGGCCGACGCCGAAGCCACCCTGCGCCGCCTCCTGTCCGTCCCTGACAACTACCGTGTGCTCTTCCTCCAGGGCGGGGCCAGTGCCCAGTTCGCTGGCATCCCCCTCAACCTGACCGCCCCCGGTGACACGGTCGCCTACCTCAACACCGGCCAGTGGTCCGCCAAGGCCATCAAGCAGGCTGGCGCCTACGAGCTCGACGTCGTCGTGCCCGCCGACGAGGCCGCCTCCTCCTACACCACCACCCCCGAGCCCGGCTCCTTCACGGTGCCCGAGGCGGCCCGCTACCTGCACTACACCCCCAACGAGACCATCGGCGGCGTCGAGTTCGACTACGTTCCCGAGGCCGGAGACGTCCCGCTCGTGGCCGACTTCTCCTCCACGATCCTCTCGCGGCCCATCGACGTCTCCCGCTACGGCCTCATCTACGCCGGCGCCCAGAAGAACATGGGGCCCTCGGGCCTGGCCGTCGTCATCGTGCGCGAGGACCTGCTGGGGCGGGCCCGCCCGGTGACCCCCACCATCCTGGACTACCAGAAGATGGCCGACGCCGACTCCATGCTCAACACGCCCCCCACCTTCGCCATCTACCTGCTGGGGCTCATCGGCCACTGGCTCGAGGACGGCGGCGGCCTGGAGGCGATGGCCGAGCGCAACCGCGCCAAGGCCAAGCTCCTCTACGGCTTCATCGACTCCTCCGACTTCTACACCAACCCGGTTCAGGAGCGCTCGCGGTCCTGGATGAACGTGCCCTTCACCCTGGCCGACCCTGCCCGCGACGCCGACTTCCTGGCCGGCGCCCAGGCCGCCGGGCTCACCAACCTCAAGGGCCACCGCTCCGTGGGCGGCATGCGCGCCTCCATCTACAACGCCATGCCGATCGAGGGCGTGCGCGCCCTCATCGACTACATGACCGACTTCGCCGCCCGGGCCTGAGCGCCCACCGGTCTGCCGTCCCAGCCGCCCTGCGGGCCCGACCACCGGCCCGTGAGCCCGGCCGCCCGTCACAACCTCTTCCCCACCCGGACCGCTCTGCAGAAAGTAGTTCCGTGACCACCAGCAGCGTTGACCACAAGTTCCGCATCCGCACCCTCAACGCCATCTCCGGGGCCGGCCTGTCCCGCCTGCCCGACGAGCTCTACGAGGTCGGCGGCTCCGTGGAGGAGCCCGACGCCCTCCTGGTGCGCTCGGCCAAGCTCCACGACACCCCCATCGAGGACTCGGTCCTGGCCGTGGCCCGCGCCGGCGCCGGCACGAACAACATCCCGGTTGAGGCGCTCACCGAGCGCGGCGTGCCCGTGTTCAACACCCCCGGCGCCAACGCCAACGCCGTCAAGGAGCTGGTCCTGGCGGGCCTGTTCATCGCCTCGCGCAACCTCATCCCGGCGGCCCGCTTCGCCCACACCCTTGAGGGCGACGACGCCGAGATCGCCAAGGCCGTCGAGGCCGGCAAGAAGCAGTTCGTCGGATTCGAGCTGCCCGGCCGCACGCTCGGCATCATCGGGCTGGGAGCCATCGGCGTGCAGGTGGCCAACGCGGCCCTGGGGCTGGGGCTCAACGTCGTCGGCTTCGACCCGGGCATCTCCGTGGAGCACGCCTGGCACCTGAGCGCCGAGGTCGAGCGGGCCGACTCCATGGAGGAGGTCTTCCGCCGCGCCGACATCCTCACCGTCCACGTGCCCCTCATCCCCGCCACCCGCGGGCTGGTGAGCACCCAGCGTCTGGCCCTCATGAAGGAGACCGCGGTGCTGCTCAACTTCGCGCGGGCCGAGATCGTGGACACCGACGCCGTCGTGGCCGCCCTCGACGAGGGCGCGCTGGGCGGCTACGTGTGCGACTTCCCCTCCACGAAGGTCCACAAGCACCCCAAGTGCATCTCCCTGCCGCACCTGGGCGCCTCCACCAAGGAGGCCGAGCGCAACTGCGCCATGATGGCGGTGGACTCCCTGCGCGGCTTCCTCGAGGACGGGCAGGTCCACAACTCGGTGAACTTCCCTGAGGCCGTCATGGCGCGCCAGGAGGGCACGCACCGGCTCGTCATCGTCAACCGCAACGTGCCTAACATGGTCGGCCAGGTCTCCACGATCGTGGCCCAGCAGGGGCAGAACATCGCCAACCTGCTCAACAAGTCGCGTGGTGAGCTGGCGGTGATGCTGGTCGACGTCGAGGGCGAGATCGAGCCCAAGGTCCTTGAGGAGCTGCGCGCGATCGACGGCGTGCTGTCCGCGCGCTGCATCTGAGCCGGGGTCCCCGGGGCTCGCCCTTGGGTGAGCGCCTCGCGTTCGTA
>NZ_KV810964.1:0-28569 GCF_001812965.1 Actinomyces sp. HMSC075C01 | reverse complement strand
CCGCGAGGGTGGGGCGCCACTGCACGAGCGTCGGGTGTACTGAATGGGGGTCGGGGGCTCGTACAGTACGCACAACCCCCGG
The DNA here is from genome assembly GCF_001812965.1 of Actinomyces sp. HMSC075C01. Classification (NCBI taxonomy): domain Bacteria; kingdom Bacillati; phylum Actinomycetota; class Actinomycetes; order Actinomycetales; family Actinomycetaceae; genus Actinomyces; species Actinomyces sp. HMSC075C01. Next base: position 28,487 of record NZ_KV810964.1, on the reverse strand, counting down.
CCAGTAGATCCCCACCCTCGTGCAGCAGACCGCCCCGAGGCGGGACTCGGGCCGAAGCGAGTGCTGCGTCGAGGCCACCGAACGTCTCAGAAGCCATGACACTCAAACGTCTCTCAAGTGAGGAGACAGCACAGCACCCGCGGAGGCCGTACTCGCAGTCTCAGGTGCGTTCTCGACGACGTGCGGCTCACCTGACTGTGTGCAAGGAGTGACAGGAGGATGGCGGGGAGCGCCCCGACTCCCGAGGTCGGCCGTTCCCCGGGGACCGCTCCCACATTCGCAACGCGAGCCGGGCGCGGCGTGGCGACGTCCTGTCACACGTCCGTGGGAGTCTGTCGGCGCCCGAGTCCCTCGGTCACCTCATCCATGAGGCAGTGGCGGCTGCAGGATCCATTTCTGACACCCCCGGACAATCTGATGACAGTTCACCACCATAAGTGTCAACGAATGTGTGTCGAGCCTTGTTCGTCCTGCGGCCAGTGGGGCCCGCACGTGCCAGATGCACCTGCGGGCCCCGTGGGATGTCAGAGGTTGTTGATCCAGGCCCGGCGGTGGCCGAACAACGAGAGTGTGGGCTTGTAGAGGAGCACGTACTGTCCTCCGGCCGACACGTCGGCATCGAAGCAGACATCGCCGCTGACCGAGCCGCCTGCGATGAGCTTGGAGGAGGACAGGTGGTTGCTCGACCCCAGGAAGCCGCTGTTGCTGATCGCCCCGGCCGGGTCCTGCAAGGTGAAGTCCAGGGCGTTGACGTCCAGGGTGTTCTTGGAGCCGTTGGTGATCGTGATGGTCGAGCAGGCGGTGGGGCCCAGGGTGGCGTCGCCCGCGGCCACGGGCGTGGCACTGACCTTGATGCCGCCGTCGTCGATCGTGTCACCGGCGTTTCCGACGACGTCGCTGCTCTGCTTCCCGGGGAAGCTCAACCCGGAGTCCGACTTATCGCCGTCCTTTGCCGGCTCCTGCTGCTGCGGGCTGGGTGCGGCTGCGGAGTCCTGGCCGGCGGTCTCCTGAGCGGGCGCGCTGGCCATCGACTGGACGGAGGGCGGGGTGGCGGTAGTGCTCGAGTCGCCCGAGCCCCCACCACCGTTGAGTGCGGAGGCGATCATGCCGACGGCGACGAAGGCGCCGATACCGGTGAGGATCTTGTGTCGGGCGAACCAGGAGCGCTTCGGCTCGGGGGCGGGCATGCCCATGCCTGCGGCCGGGGCGGGGAAGCCCGCGGCGGGGACATCGGCGGGCGAGGACGGGACTGGGTTGACGGGGCTGGTCATGATGGGTCCTTCGAGATGCGGGAGGTGAGGCACTGAGCGGGATGCGGCAGTGCCCATCACGGTGTGAGTCGTCACCGGAGCTGACGGGATCAGCTGACGGGAACAACGATGGCCCCGGCCGTGCGGCGCGCACATCGACCGATGAGTCCGAGGCGGCCATCCGAAAGGGCACTCATCGCGACTGTCCAAAAGGACGATGCCTCCCGCGCCCTAGCGCCCGAATCGTGTCCTATCGGGCGATCATGCGTGTCAGTGCCCGGTTCTACAGTGAGCACATGTCAGTCCCCACCTACCCGCCCACTCCTGCACCCGGCACGCCACCCGTGTCGGGCTGGAGCGGTGGCCCTGGGGGCGGTCGGACTGAGCCCACTGCGCCTCCCTTCGGGGCGCGGGCCCTGCCATACCCGCCGAGCCCGCCGGCCTACTACCCCTACCCCGCCTATCCGGGATATCCGAGATACCAGGGGTACGCGGGGTACGCCCCGCATCCCTCATATCCTGTCCCTCCCGCTGCTCCCGGTACTCCTGCGGCGCTGGGGCCGCGCCTCCGCTCCCCGATGACTGCGGCTCCCTCCAGCCCTGCGCCGTACACGCCTGTAAGACCGGCTCCGTCGTTCACGGGGTCCCTGTCCCCGTCGCAACGCCGCGTCCTGCACGTCACCCTGACGATCCTGCGGTCCCTGGGCCTGTTCGCCCTGTGCCTGCTCGCCTCCATGTGCGCACTGGGATACCACCTCGGTCATGAGCAGGCTCTTAAGACAAGCAACCCAGTCCTTGATGTCGCAGGGTTTCTGGTAGGGCTAGCGCTCCTCGTGGCGGTCTTCCTGCGCCGGCGCTGGCCGGTGGCGATCACGGTTGCCTCGGCGCTCGCGGGCATCGGGGTCTACCTGGACACCACTGTGGGACTCATCGCCTTCACTACCGTGGTGCGCCGGGCCCGGTCCCTGCGCGACCCTGTCCCGTGGGCCACGGGTGCGCTGCTCGCCGTCGGCACCCTGACGGCGCTCTTCCGAGACGCGAGCCAGGGCTCCACCGGGAACTCGATGATCGGCGTCATCAACTCCTCCTCCCCTGCTCCCCATGCCGTGACCCATGTGTCGGTGCCGCAGGTACTGTTTCTCGCGGTGGTGGCCATGTCCCTGCCGGTCGCCGTCGGACTGTGGCTGCGTGCACGTGACGGGGAGGAGAAGGCCCGACGCCGCGCCCAGGAGGCGGCCGACGCCTCAGCCCAGGCCGAGCGCACCGCCCAGGAGCAGACTCGGACCTCCACCCGGTTGGCGGACACCGTCAGCCTGCAGGCCGAGCGTGAGCGCGTGGCTCGCGAGGTGCATGACGGACTCGGCCACCGCCTGTCGCTGCTTGCCCTCCACGCCGCCGCCCTGGAGCACGGCGTCCTGGAGACGTCAGACAACGCGAATGCCCCAGAGGGTTCGCAGGCCCCGGACTCAGCCGACGCCGTCGGTGAGGATGATCCGCGGGCCGCCGCCCAGCGCGTGCGGCAGGAGGCCCAGGGTGCCATGCGGGACCTGCGTTCCCTGCTCGCCGTGCTGCGTGAGCCAGTGGGGGCGGTCGAGCCCGCCCCGCGCCTGGAGGACCTCAGAGAGGTGGTCGACGGGGTCCTTGCCGCCCGCCAGCCGCTCAGCTCCTCGATCTACCTCGACCGCGCTGCTCAGGCCGACGAGGTGCTCTCGCGAGCCGTCTACCGGATCGTCCAGGAGTCCCTGACCAACGCCCGCAAGCACTCGCCCGGTACGAGTGTCCAGCTGCGCGTCGAGGGCGGCCCGGACACCGGTATCGACATCACCTGCTCCAACCGGATCTCTCGGACCGAGCCGGAGGCTCACGAGGCGGAGGCCAGTGAGGCGCCGCAGGCCGCGGGCGCTGACCGAGGTGCAGCGTCAGGACCCGGAGTCGTCGTCGGTGACCCCCGGGGCGGCTCGGGCCTGCGCGGCATGGCCCAGCGGGCGGCGATCTGCGGCGGCACGTTCCACGCCGGCCCCGACGGCCAGGGCAGGTTCGTCGTGAGCGCGCACCTGCCCTGGCGCTCGGCGGAGTCACCCCGTACCGACCGCTGAGTGGCCGCCAACCAGTATCTGAACAGCCCGAGATCGGAGATACCGGTCGGTGCGCAGTTCACCGGTCTGCACCATCCGGGGCCTGGGCCGTTGGGATGGTGATTGTGTGGGTGCACGCACCTAGGCTGGGCTCCGTGCCCGATCCCTCCGCCGCCCCGGCCGCCTCGGCCTCCCGGTCCGCGTCCCCCGCACCGGCCTGCCCGGTCCGTGTCATCCTCGTCGACGACGACCCACTGACCCGCGCTGCCATCAAGCCGCTCCTGCGGCCTGGCCAGGACTACGCCGTGGTCGCCGAGGCCGGTGACGGCCGTGAGGCGATCGACGTGGTGGGCCGTACTGAGGCCGATATCGTGCTTATGGACCTGGGTATGCCCGTCATGGACGGGATCGAGGCCACACGCCAGATCTGTGCCGTACCGCGCCACCCCCACGTCGTGGCGCTGACGACCTGGGACGTCGACGACGCCGTCGTGCGCGTTATTGAGGCCGGTGCTGTGGGCTACCTGCTCAAGTACTCCGCCTCCGAGGAGCTCCATGCCGGGTTGCGTCGGGTCATGGCGGGTGAGTCGGTGCTCTCGCCGGGGGCACTTGCTGAGCTGCTGCGATACGTGCGTTGCCAGCCGACGACACCGACGACTGCGGCTTATGACGTTCGCTCTCAGGAACGTCAGCACGCGGTGGCTCAGGCCCGGCAGGCAGCGGCAGGGCTCAGTCGACGCGAGCTTGAGGTCATTGCGGCGGCCGCCGAGGGGCTGACCACTGAGGAGATCGCGAACCGGCTGTACATTTCGGTCTCGACCGTCAAGGCCCACCTGCGCAGCGCGCAGGAGCGAGTCGGTGCCCGTAACCGGGTGCACCTGGCGGTCCTCGCCGAACGCGCCGGGCTGCTGGGATAGGGGCGTCCACCCCGACCGGTGAGGGCCGGTGGCGAGAGCCTGCCGGATATGGGTACCCCGGGGCGTGGGGACGCGCCTGAAAGCGCGAGGTCTCGAGGGGCCGTACTCGCTGTCTGAGGCTCGTTCTCGACGACGCGCGGGGTCAGTTGTTCCCACGCAAGGAGTGACAGGCCAAGGACGGAGTGCGCCAGCGACGGACCCCGGGGTTGGCTGTTCGCGCAAGGAGTGACGGGTGGGGATGGGGCGCGTCCGTGGCGTGCCCCGGGTCGGTTGTCCGCGCGCAAGGAGTGGCGGGTGGGCGTGGGGTGCGCTGGCGACGGATCCCAGGGTCGGCTGTTCGCGCGCGAGGCGTGGCAGGACGGCGACAGCGGATTGCATCCCGACGAGCAGGGCCGGCCGCGTCTCCGGGCTGACGTTGATCGTTACAACACGGCCCCATCGAAAGGATGCGGCCGGTGTCCCAGGCCAGGAAAGTCTGAGGCGCCAGTCACCACGTTGTGGGGGCCAAGGGGTTTGGCGCCGCGGCAACTACTTGGCGACGTACAGAATGATCTCCTTGTCGGGACTGATCTGCTGACCTTGCTGTGGGTTGGAACTGATCACCATTCCAGGTTGAACTTGTGGATCGTCGGACTTTTGCTTCTCGATCCTGACCTTGAAACCTCGATCTTCAAGATCGGACTTCACGGCCTTGGAGTCCTTCCCGTTCACTTCCGGCATGACGGTGGCGTTGGGATCTCCTGTGGCAGTCGGGTTCGGCGTCGGCGTTGCCCCGGCGCCGCTGGAGAAGCTCACGGTGATCGTGTCTCCCGCGGAGACGCTGGAGCCCGCGGCCGGGTTGGAGGAGACGGCCTTGCCGCGCTCGACGTCGCTGGAGACGTCGTTGCCCTTCTTGAACTGCAGGCCGGCGTCCTCGATGGTCTTCTTCGCTGTGGCCTCGTCCTGGCCGGAGACGTCAGGGACGGAGGTATTGCCGGTGGAGAGCACCAGGTCGACCGTGGTACCGCGCGCAACGGAGTTCCCCGCCTGCGGGTTGGTGTAAATGACCCGGTCCTTCGCGACCGTGGCGGAGTCCTCCTGGGAGGTGTTTCCACCCTCGAGCCCGACATCCTTGAGGGCCTTGCGGGCGTCCTCCTGGGTCTTGCCGGACAGGTCGGGAACCTTGACCATGGCCGATCCGGTGGAGAAGTGCACGGTGACGGTGGAGCCCGGCTCGACCTTCGTGCCGTTGCCCGGGTCGGAGGAGACGGCCAGGCCCGCGCTGACCTCCTCGTTGGCAACCTCGTCCTTGGCGAACTTCAGGCCGGCGTCCTCAATGGTCTTCCTGGCCGAGTCCTCGTCCTGCCCCTTGGTGTCGGGGACCTCCACCTTGCTGATGGTCGGGCTCGGCGTCGGAGTGGGTACGTTGTCGAAGGCCCCCGAGGCCCACCGTCCGGCGACGACGGCCAGCGCCACGAACAGCAGGAACACGAGGACCCAGATCCAGGCGTGGCTCTTGGACTGCTTCTCGGGATCCTCGCTCTCCTTCACCGTGGACGCCGGAGAGGGCTCGGAGGCCACCTGGGCGAAGGTGGAGGTGGGCTGAACCGGCTCGGTGGCCGGTGAGGCCATGACCGAGGTGGCCGGGGACCAGGAGTCGGCGGCCGGTGCGGCCACGGACAGGCCCCGGGCAGCCGCCTGCAGGTCGGCGCGCATGTGGGCGGCGTCCTGATAACGGTCCTCGCGGCTCTTGGCCAGGGACTTCAGGATCACCCGGTCCAGGGACTCTGGCACGTCGGCCGCCAGCGACGAGGGGCGCTTGGGGATCTCCCGCACGTGCTGGTAGGCGATGGCCACGGCGGAGTCGCCCTGGAAAGGCGGCTGGCCGGTGAGCAGCTCGTAGAGAAGACACCCGGTGGAGTACAGGTCTGAGCGGGCGTCCACGGACTCGCCGCGGGCCTGCTCCGGGGAGAGGTACTGGGCGGTGCCCACCACCGTGTGGGTCTGGGTGACCGTGGAGGCGGAGTCCTCAATGGCCCGCGCGATGCCGAAGTCCATGACCTTCACCGCGCCGGTGGAGGTCAGCATGATGTTTCCGGGCTTGATGTCACGGTGGACGATCCCCACCCGGTGGGAGTACTCCAGGGCGTCCAGGACCCCGGAGACGATCTCCACCGCCTCCGCGATCGGGACGGCCTCGCCCTCGCTGAGGAGCTCACGCACCGTGTGCCCCTCGATGTACTCCATGACGATGTAGGGGACGGTGCGGCTGGCGCCACCGGGCTGGAGGAGCTCCTCCTCCCCGGAGTCGTAGACGGCGACGACGGCGGGGTGGTTGAGTGCCGCCGCGGACTGGGCCTCCCGGCGGAAGCGGGCCTGGAAGGTGGGGTCGCCGGCGATGTCCGAACGCAGCAGCTTGATGGCCACGACCCGCGACAGGCGAGTGTCGTAGCCGAGGTGCACCTCTGCCATACCACCACGTCCGATGAGGTCGCGGATCTCGTAACGGCCCGCGAGGACCTGGGGGAACTGACTGGTCACAGTACCTCCTTGACAGGGATGCTCAGCATCAAGGCTGGCATGACCTGATGCGCATGGGCAAGCGTACCCGTGCTGTGCAGGGCGATGAGCGTCAGGACCGGGATGATGACCCTCAGCGTCAGCAGGTTGAGGCCGAGGAAGGAGCGTCCTGAGGCGTGCCGGGCGGTGCGCGACGGCGTCGGATTCTCGGCTGCGTGACGGCCGGGACGCACGGCGGCGGGCTGGGGCAGCTCGCGGGTCTGCGGGCCACGGCGGCCGGTGGACTCCCAGCTGAGCGCCTCACGGGGATCCCACGCATCCGTGGGCAGGTTCACCACCGCCCGGTCCAGGGCGCGGGCCACCTCGCGGGCGGAGTGCGGCCGGTCGGAGGGCTTCTTGGCGAGCAGCTTGAGGATGATGGCCTGGACCTGAGGCGGGACGGTGTCGGGGAGGGCGGGCACCTCCTCGTTGACGTGCGCGAAGGCGATATCGACCTGGGTGGCTCCGCTGAAGGGGCGCCGCCCCACCAGGGCCTCGTAGGCGATGATGCCCAGCCCGTAGAGGTCCCCGGCCGGGGTGGCCATATTGCCCATGGCCTGCTCGGGGGCGAGGTACTGGGCGGTGCCCATCACCATGCCGGAGGCCGTCAGCGGGCGCTGGTTGATGCCGGTGGAGATGCCGAAGTCGGTGAGCTTGGCCAGGCCCTCGCGGTTGATGAGGATGTTGGAGGGCTTGACGTCCCGGTGGACGACGCCGGAGTCGTGGACGACCTGGAGGGCGCGGGCGACCTGCGCCAGGACCGGCAGGATCTCGGCGGGTGACAGGGTCCCCTTCTCAGCGATGATGTCGGACAGGGCGCGCCCCTGGACGAGCTCCATGATGAGCCAGCCGGTGCCGTCCTTCTCCCCGGAGTCCAGGACGACGGCGAGGTTCGGGTGGCGCAGGCCCTTCGAGTTCTTGGCCTCCGCACGCAGGCGGGACAGGAAGATCTCGTCGCCGGTCAGCTCGGGGCGCAGGATCTTGGCGGCCACCGCCCGGCCCGAACGCAGGTCGGTGGCTCGCCACACCTGGCCCATGCCGCCCAGAGCGATCTGCTCGACCAGCTCGTAGCGGCCCTGGAGCTGGAGCCCGGCAACAGGTTTCACTGGTTCACCGCCGCATCGATGACCTTGGCGGCGACGGGTCCGGCCACCGTGCCGCCGGTGGCGCCGTCCTCGGTCTCCGTATTGCCGTCGAGCACGACGGCCAGGGCAATCTCAGGCTTGTTGATGTCGGTGCCGGCGAAGCCCACGAACCAGGTGGTGGGGCCGTTGTCCGAGCCGGTCTCGGCGGTACCGGTCTTGCCGGCGACCTGGACCCCGGAGACCTGGGCGCTCGTGCCCGTGCCGGTGGCCACGGCCTCCTGCATGAGGGAGGACAGGGAGGTGGCGGTGGCCGAGTCGATCGGGGTGCGAGCCACCTTCGTGGAGGTGGAGCTGACCTCGTTGAGGTCGGGGTCCAGGGTGCGCGAGACCAGGTAGGGGGTCATCTGCTCGCCCTTGTTGGCCACGGTGGCGGCCACCATTGCCATCATGAGCGGGGTCGCCTGCACCGAGGCCTGACCGATGCCGGCCATCGCGGTCTGCGCCTGCGAGTCGTTGTCCGGGTAGGTCGACGGCGTGACCTTCAGCGGGATGGACAGCTCGGAGTCGAAGCCCCAGTTCTTCGCCTCCTTGGAGAGCTCCTCGTCACCGACGTTCATGGCCAGCTGGGCGAAGGGGGTGTTGCAGGACTCGGCGAAGGCGTGGGAGAAGCTGGTCCGACCACCGCCGCAGGACTCCCCGCCGTAGTTCTCCAGGGAGTGGCTGGTGCCCGGCAGGGTGATGGAGTCGGGGGCATCGACCTCCTGATCCGGGGTGATCTTGCCGGTGCGCAGCGCCGCCGCCGTCGTGATGATCTTGAAGGTCGACCCCGGCGGGTAGCGGTTGCCGGCGATGGCCCGGTTGTCCAGGGGGCGGGAGGAGTCCTGGCTGAGGGTCGTGTTGGCCTCATTGGCGGCGTTCCCGTTGCGGGTCGCGAAGGCCGAGGGGTCGTAGGAGGGGGTGGAGACCAGGGCGAGGATGGCCCCGGTCTTGGGGTCCAGAGCGACGACGGCGCCCTCGCGCCCGGCCAGGGCGTCGTAGGCGGCCTGCTGGATCTCGGGCTTGATAGTCAGCTCAACGGCCCCTCCCCGCTGGGAGTCACCGGTGATGAGGGTCTTGATCCGCGAGGAGAACAGGGAGGGGTCGTCCCCGTTGAGCACGGAGTTGCCCTCCTTCTCCATGCCGGTCATGGAGGCGAAGGCGGGCGAGAAGTACCCGGTCACCGGGGCGTAGAGCGGCCCGTTGGCGTAGACGCGCTGGTAGTCCTCGGCGCCCTGGCCGTCGTCGGACTTCTGGGTGCTGGCGATCGTGGTGCCGCCGGCCACGAGGATCGGGCCTCGCTCGGTGTCGAAGTTGCGGCTGACGGTGCGGCGGTTGCGCGGGTCGGAGTTGAGGGCCCCGTTGGCCGACCACGACTCCCACACGGAGGGACGGGCCAGGCCCTGGACGCTCGTGACGGACAGGGCCAGCGTGGTGAACATGACCAGCACCAGGAAGGCGACCTGGCGGATCTGTCGGTTCATGGCAGCTGCCTCCTGTCAGAGTCCTCAGTGAAGCCCGGGGCCCGAGATGAGCGCAGGGTCGCCCCGTCCGGTGCGGTGTGCGGCGGAGGCGGCGCCTCCGGACTGACGGCGACAGTGGGGCGGGCGTCATCCGCCAGGTTGCCGAAGCCGGGTGCGGCCTGCGGGGACGCGTAGCCCCCGGCGTCGGCCGGTGCGCCTTCGGCGGGTGCATCGCTGCCGGCCTCGGTCATCGACTCCTCGGCTCCGGCGTCCTGGACCCGGCGGCGCAGGGAGAGTGGCAGCTCGGCCGTGTCAATGATCCGCGGCGCATGGGTGGCCGGACGCCGGGCGGCGTCGGACAGGCGCAGCAGCAGGGCCAGAATGACCCAGTTGGCGATGAGTGAGGAGCCGCCGTAGGCCAGGAAGGGCAGGGTCAGTCCCGTCAGCGGGATGAGCCGGGTGACACCGCCGATGACCACGAAGATCTGCAGGGCGACGGCGAAGGACAGGCCTACGGCCAGGAGCTTGCCGAAGCCGTCGCGCAGCAGCACGGCGGTGCGCAGGCCCCGCTGGATGAGCACGAGGTAGAGCACGAGGATGACGAGCGTGCCGGTCAGACCCAGCTCCTCACCCAGTGAGGCGAAGATGAAGTCGGAGTTGGCGAAGGTGACCAGGGTCGGCGAGCCCTTGCCCCAGCCGGCGCCCATGAGCCCGCCCGAGGACATTCCGAACATGCCCGTCAGCAGCTGCCAGGAACCGCCGGCGGCGTTGTACACGGCGTCGTCGGTGGCGTGGAGCCAGCCGCTGATGCGCTGCTGGACGTGGTGGAGGTGCGTCGCCGCGAACCAGGCCGCCGGAAGGAAGAGCGCGCCGCCGATGAGCAGCCAGGAGGGCCGGTCAGTGGCCACGTACAGGACGACGACGAACAGGCCGAACAGCAGCACCGAGGAGCCCAGGTCCTTCTGAAGGACCAGGACGCAGATGCTCACGACCCACACGATGAACAGGGGGCCCAGGTGCCGGGCGCGCGGCAGGCTCATCCACAGGACCTTGCGGCCCGCCAGGGCCAGGTTGTCCCGGTTGGCCACGAGGTAGGAGGCGAAGAAGACCGCCAGCAGCACCTTGGACAGCTCGGCCGGCTGGAAGCTCATCGGGCCGATCCGGATCCAGATGCGGGCGCCGTTGATGCTCTGGCCGATCCCCGGGATGAAGGGCAGGACGAGGAAGACCAGGCCGGACCACATGGCCCAGCGGTCCCAGCGCCTCAGACGCCGGTAGTCGCGCAGCAGGAGGAGCGTGACGGCGAAGAGGATGACGCCCAGCAGCGTCCAGACCAGCTGCTTGGAGCCCACGTAGAACTGCCACTGCTCGTTGGCCTCATAGGCCAGGTCCAGGCGCCGGATCATGGCCAGGCCGATCCCGTTGAGCGCCACCGCCGTCGGCAGGAGGACCGGATCGGCCCACGGGGCGGCGTAGCGCACACACAGGTGCATGAGGACGGTCAGGACGAGGAAGGCGATGGCCACGCCCACGGTCTGCGCCGGGGAGGAGCCGGTGCGGTTGAGGGCGGTGAGTACGAAGCCGCCCAGCCCCAGGACCAGGGCGACGCCGAGCAGCGCGGCCTCCGCCCACCGTCCCGGGTACTTCGCGACGCCGGCGGGTTGGATGGTCGCGACGCCCGCGGGGGCGCCCAGGGGGCTGGGAGCAGCAGTCATCTCACCCCTCCTGCCCGGGTTTCGCGGGCTGGGTCGGTGTGGCAGGGGCAGGCGACGGGGTGGAGGAGGGCAAGGATGAGGGCTTGGCCGTGGGGCTCGAGGTGCCCTGCGGGGCGGGGGCCTGCTTGCGGTAGGAGCGGACCGTCTTGTCCACGTAGGTCTCCGCGTCACTCATCGACGGCTGGGTGACGGTGGCCTGCAGGCGCTCGCGGATGTTGTGGTCGAGGGCCTCCACGGGCAGGTCCGCGTAGGTCTTGACCGAGTGGCTCAGCTTGAGCGGGCCGACGGACTGGGGGATCCCCTGGTAGATGGCGACCTCGCCCTTGTAGGTGGAGACGTAGTAGCGGGTCTGGGTCCAGCGGTAGAACAGGGCGCCGGCACCGACGAGCGTGGCCAGCAGGACGAGGCTGCCCACGAGGACCCGACGGCGGTGACGGCGTCGGGCCTTCTCCTGGGTGGCGGCCTCGGCGGCGATGGCCTCGTTGACCTCGGAGGACTCCTTGGCGGAGGCGGCCTCGGGCTTGTCCTCCAGGGTGGCCATGAGGGCCGCGGCCTTGGCGGCGGGGCTGGCGGCCTCGGAGTCCTTGTCCTCGGCCTGCCCGTCGCCCGCGCGGTGGGCGGCGGCGGCACGCTCCTGGGCCAGGCGCTCGGTGGCGGCGCTGCCCACCACCTGCGGGACGGTCTGGGGCTCGGGGTCGTCCTTGACGACGTCGAAGACGACGGCGGTGACGTTGTCCGGTCCGCCGGCGCGCAGGGCCAGGTCGATGAGCTGGTCGGCGGCCTGACCGGGGTCGGCGACGCCGGCCAGGACCTCGCCGATGGTCTCAGCGGTCACCGGGCCGCTCAGACCATCGGAGCACAGCAGCCAGCGGTCGCCGGGAACGGCCTCGCGGATCGACTCGTCGAGCTGCACCTCGCCCTCGGTGTCCCCCAGGACGCGCAGGAGGACCGAGCGCTGCGGGTGCTGGCGGGCCTGGTCCCGCGTGAGGCGCCCGGTCTCCACGAGGTACTCCACGAAGGTGTGGTCGGTGGTGACCTGGGTGAGGGTGCCGTCGCGCAGCATGTAGGCGCGCGAGTCGCCCACGTGGACCATGGCGAGCTTGTTGCCGCTGCGCATGACGCCGATGCAGGTGGTGCCCAGGCCGGCGAGGTCGGGGTCCTGCGAGGACAGGGTGACGAGCTCGGTGTGGGCGGCCTGGACGGCGTCGCGCATGAGGCCCAGCAGCTCGCCGGCCTGGTGGGAGTCGGCGTCCAGGGGCATGAGGTGCTCGACGGCGACCGCCGAGGCGATGTCTCCGCCCGCCGGTCCGCCCATCCCGTCGCACAGGAGGCACAGGTGGGGGCCGGCGTAGCCCGAGTCCTGGTTGGACTGGCGGACCAGGCCGACGTCGGAGCGCGCGGCGAAGCGCAGGGAGATGGTCATGAGCGCAGCTCCAGCGTCGTTTGGCCGATTCTGACAGGAATGTTCATGGGGAGCTCCACGGCGCCGTGCACGGGGCGGCCGTCCATCATGGTTCCGTTGGTGGATCCGAGGTCCTCCAGCCACCAGGTGCCGTCCTTGGGGAAGACGCGGGCGTGGCGCGATGAGGCGTAGGAGTCGTCGAGGACCAGGGTGCAGGAGGGCGAGCGGCCGATGATGATCGACGAGGGGCTCAGGGGCACGGTCGATCCGGCCAGGGGACCCTCGGTGATGACCAGGCGGGTGGCGCTGCGACGTCGCCCCCTGGGGGGAGGGCCCGAGGGCTGCTCGGAGCCGCCCATGGAGCGTCGACGTGACGGGCCGGCGACGGGGGAGTCGGCCATATCGCGGCGCATGACGCGCACGATGAGGTACAGGAAGAACCACAGCAGGACCAGGTAGCCCAGCCGCAGGATCGTGAAGGCGAGTGCGCTCAACCGTTGACTCCGCTGTTCTGGGTGCCATCCCAGAACAGGATCTGGGTGCGGCCGATGGTGAGAGTGTTGCCGTCCACGAGCGTGACGGCGTCAACCCGCTGGCCCTCGACGAAGGTTCCGTTGGTGGATCCCAGGTCGCTGGCGATGGCGTTGCCGTGCGTCAGGCGGATCTCCAGGTGACGGCGGGAGACGCCGGAGTCATCGACGATGATGTCCGCCTCCGAGCCGCGCCCGATGACGGTGACCGGCCCGGTGAGCAGGTAGCGCTGGCCGTTGATGTCGACGATCGGGTGCGCCGGGGTGGCGGTGGCGGAGGCGGCCGGGGCGGCGGCGCCGCGCCGCGTGGAGGACTCGATCTCGATCGCCGGGGCGTTGGGGTTGTTGTTGACGAGGAAGGAGACCTCGACCGGGCCGACGAAGGAGTAGCCCTGGTCCGCGGCGTGCGAGGTGGCGACCTCCTCCATCTGACGCACCATCTCGTCCTGGCCCCAGGCGGTGATGCGCTCGATGCTCGGCGGGGTGAGGTGGATGCGGAAGATGTTGGGAACCACGGAGCGGTCGCGGGCGAAGGACGCGGCGCGCTTGTCCATGGTCTCGCGGAGCTTCGAAGCGATCTCGATGGGCTCGATGTCGTCCGAGAAACGGGACATGGCGCGGTTCGTGACGTTCTCGACGCCCTTCTCGAACTTGTCCAGGAATCCCATGGACAGTACCTCCCCCAAATTTGGTGTGGCGGCCCCCGGGATGGAGCCGGGAGACGGGACTGTCCCGCCTCGCTATGGGCCTGCACGGACCTGCGTGCAGGTCGATACCGTTCCCATCGTAACGGTAGCGAAGCCATCGCAGGGAAGACGGCCCCCTCTGTGTGAGGTAATTGTGTCGTGAGCGGTCTCACGGCCGGATATGACGGTGAGGATTGGACGCGGGCCGGGATGGCAGGCTAGTCTCATGCTCGCTTCTCGCGCGAGTGGCGGAATTGGTAGACGCGCACGGTTCAGGTCCGTGTGATCTTACGATCATGGGGGTTCGAGTCCCCCCCCGCGCACAGAATGGAAAGGCCCGGGCCACATGGTCCGGGCCTTTCGCCGTCTCGGGGTCTCCGTGCTCGGTCCGCAGTGCGGGTCGGCGTGCCGGTTGCGTTGAAGGCTGCGGGTGGGGCGATGGATGAGGCCTGACGGGGCGTCAGTGTCCACAGAGCTGACATTGGCCTTGTGCCGGTGCCGCACGGAGCAGAGAAATCCCGGAATTCCAAGGATTCCCTCTGGACGCTTCGATGGCGGGGCCGCCAATGTCAGCCTGGTGGACACCGGGCCGCGGGCCGGCCTACTCCACGAGGGTCGGGATCTACTGGCCACGGGTTGTGCGTACTGCACGAGGGCCCCACCTACCCGAAGTACCCCCGACCCTCTTTCAGTAGCACCCCACCCTCGTGCAGTGCGCGCATGGTGCCTGACGTCCCCGCCCTTGAGTCAACGCAGTCCGCGCGTGGCGGTGCGGCGTCGTTCCAGTGATGACAGGGGAGTCAGGCGGAGACGGGCCGGGGGTGCAGGCGGCGCAGCAGGTACCAGGCGGCCAGGGCCCCGGCCCAGGCACCGACGGCGTTCTGGCCGACATTGGCCAGCGAGGGGCGCCGCTCCAGCATCGGCAGGAGGCTCTGAAGCACCTCGGCGCTCAGCCCGACCACGCAGCCCACCAGCGCCCACATCCACCAGGGGATGTCCCGCCAGCCCGCGACCGCGCAGAAGGTGACCGGAGCCAGCATCACCAGGTTGAGGACGACGTCCTTGCCCTCGGAGCTGAGGAAAGCCGGTCCCACGGCGTCCTTGAGCTCGGCGACCTCGCGCCCGGAGGGCCACACGACCGCCACGCAGACAATGGCCAGGAGGATGACCGCCGCGACGCGGGCGATCCGCTCGTAAGGGGAGGTGCTCGGAGGGAGGGGCGTGGGCGGGTTCGGGACCGTGGCGCGGCCGGCCGACGCCGGTGTCGTCCCCCGGGAGGTGTCGGGGGAGTCGGCGGACGTCAGTGCGTCGGGCGCGGGCTGCTGGGCAGGCACGCTCACGACGTTACCGCCCGCCGTCCGGGAATCCCGGAAGGCGAGCGGTAACGATCAGAGCACAACAGAGCGCAGGAGCGTGTCCCGGCTCAGCAGCAGCTGGCGTTGATCTCCGTCTCGGCCTGCTTGGCCCGGGCGCGCCAGAACTCGCGCTCGCTCATGGGGCCGTGCTCAGAGCCGTGCCCCGGGCCGTGGGCGGGGCACTGTGCGTGCTCGCGGGCGTAGCGCTCCAGGTAGCGGTCATAGGCGGACTCCCCGGTCATGTCCCGCCACAGGGTGCGGGCCCGGCTCAGGACCTGGCGGACCCGACGTCGGGCGCTCACCCGATCCGCCGGCTGCGGCGTCGAAGGAGGAGGTGTCATGACTTCTCCGCGTGGGCCTTGTGCGGGATGAGGGCCGGGTCGCCCACCTGCTCGTACTCCCGGGAGACCTTCTTCATGAGGGAGGAGGCGATCATCGTCTCGGGCGCGTAGAAGTTGGACTCCTGGTACGGGTCCTCCGACGTCGTCGTGTCCCCGTTGCGGATCGTCTGGACGATGCGGATGAGGGCACAGACCATGACGAAGGCCACCATGACCAGGAAGACGACCGACAGCGTCCCCTGGATCATCGTGTTGCGCACGATGGCCCGGGTCTCCTCGATCTTGCCCGGGTCGGTGAGCGTGCCCAGCTTGGCCACGGCCTCACGATGCTGCTGGAAGTAGCCCACGAGCGGGTCGGTGGAGAAGATCTTCTGCCACGAGGCCGTGAAGGTGACGGCCGTGTCGAAGACCAGTGGGATCGCGGGGATCCACACCCACTTCGTGTAGCCCTTGCGCACCACCATGACGGTGACCACCAGCAGGGCCACGGCCGCGATGAGCTGGTTGGCGATACCGAACAGCGGATAGAGCGTCTGGATGCCGCCGCGCGGGTCGGTCACACCCATGAGGAGCAGTGCACCCCAGGAGGCGACGACGACTGCCGTGGTCCCCCAGGCACCCACGTGCCAGGAGGGGTCCTTGAACTTGGGGAAGGCGTTGCCCAGCGCGTCGGAGAGCTGGAAGCGGGCCACGCGGGTGACGGCGTCGACGGCCGAGAGGATGAACAGGGCCTCGAACATGATGGCGAAGTGGTACCAGAAGCCCATCATGGCCCGGCCTCCGCCGATCTGGTGGAGGATGTGGGCGATACCCACCGACAGGGTGGGGGCGCCGCCAGTGCGCGAGACGACGTTGGGCTCGCCGACGTCGCTGGCCAGGCGCTCCAGGGCCTCAGCGCCCGTGTAGGTCTTGGGGTTGCCCTGATCGTCCCAGGAGTCCCACTCGGGGGTGGGCTTGCGGCCCTGGGCGTCGGTGACGCCGAGCTTGGCGACGGCGGCCTCGGCGAGCTTCTCGCAGTGGTGCTCGGGGTCGTTGGTGGTCTTGCAGGGGGCTGCGGCCACCGTCTCGGGGCCGGCGAGCTTGTTCATGGTCGCCGTCGAGGTGTTCATGGAGAAGTAGATGCCCGGGCTCAGGGAGACCGCGGCCGCCAGCGCCATGATGGCCACGAAGGACTCCATGAGCATGCCGCCGTAGCCGATCATGCGGACCTGGGTCTCCTTCTCCACCATCTTGGGGCTGGTTCCCGAGGAGACCATGGCGTGCATGCCGGACAGGGCACCGCAGGCGATGGTGATGAACAGGAAGGGGAACAGGGTGCCGGCGAAGACGGGGCCCGCGGTGTTGAAGGCGAATTCGGTGACGGCGGACATCTCCACCAGGGGGCGCACGATGATGATGCCCAGGGCCAGGATCGTGATGGTGCCGACCTTCATGAAGGTCGACAGGTAGTCGCGCGGGGTGAGCAGGACCCACACCGGCAGGACCGCGGCCAGGAAGCCGTAGATGATCATCGCCCACACCAGGGTGGTGGGGGACAGGTGCAGGTAGCGGCCGAAGGAGGACTCGGCCACCCAGCGCCCGCCGATGATGACGGCGATGAGCAGGCCGAAGCCGACGAAGGAGACCTGCGTGATCTTGCCGGGCTGGACGAAGCGCAGCCACAGGCCCATCGCGATGGCGATCGGGATCGTCATGCCCACCGAGAAGACGCCCCAGGGGGAGGCCGCCAGGGCGTTGACGCAGACCATGGCCAGGACCGCCAGGACGATCATGAGCATGACGAACACGACGACGGTGGCCACGATGCCGCCGACCTTGCCGATCTCGTCAGTGGCCATCTGGCCCAGGGAGCGGCCGCCGCGGCGCATGGAGAAGAACAGGACGAGCATGTCCTGGACGGCGCCGGCCACGAGCACGCCGATGATGATCCACAGAGTGCCGGGCAGGTATCCCATCTGGGCGGCCAGGACCGGGCCGACCAGCGGGCCGGCGCCGGCGATCGCCGCGAAGTGGTGGCCGTAGAGGACGACACGGTGGGTGGGGTCGAAGTCGCGCCCGTTGTTGATGCGCTCGGCCGGGGTGGCGTTGGTGTCGTCGGGGCGCATGATGCGCCGCTGGATGTAAAGGGCGTAGAAGCGGTATCCGATCGCGTAGGTGCACACGGCGGTGACCACGAACCAGATGGTGTTGACATGCTCGCCGCGCACAATCGCCAGCATCCACCACCCCAGGACGCCCAGGGCGGTGATGGCCACCCAGGTGGCGATCCGCGCGGGTGTCCATCGATTGTCAGGACGTATGCCGACGGGGACGCCGGCGGCGTTGCGGATGATCCGCTTCTCCTCCTGCGGTGAGTAGGTGGGCAGAGAGGCTTCTTTCTGGGGCATCGGGATTCCGCTCTCGTCGTCGAGAAAAGGTACGAGGTCATCGTCCTCGGTGACTCGTCCAGGGTATTCCTCCCGCTCGCAGAAGGGAAGCAATAGCGAGTCCGGCGGCGGGGAGTTCGCATCTCGGCCTTGATATCAGCACCATTTATCCCACCTATTGAACAATGCTTCCGGTGGCTGCTGTGCGGCGTCGCGCATGACGCCGGCGAGCCCGGGCCGGGACCGGTGCGCGGGGTTCGGGGTGCCCGGGGCCTGCGGCTAACCTGGCGTCGTGTCCGTGCTCCATCCCGTCCTCGACGTCCTTGCGCAGGCGCCGATCCTCACCGTCTTCCTCGTCATCGGCCTGGGGACCGCAGCAGGGCAGATCCCGCTGGGGCCGATCCGCTTCGGTGCCGCCGGGGCACTCTTCGTGGGCCTCGCGGTAGGCGCCCTCGACCCCCGGCTGGGCGCGAACCTCACCCTGCTGCGAAGCCTCGGCCTGGCCCTGTTCTGCTACACCGTGGGCCTGGCCGCCGGCAACACCTTCTTCCGCGACCTGCGCAGGCAGCTGCCGCTCATGGCCCTGTGCGTCGTCGCGCTCGTGATCGCCGGCGCGGCGGGCGGCCTCTACTCCCACCTGGCCGGCGTGAGCCCCGCCATGGACTCCGGCGCCTACGCGGGGGCCCTGACCTCGCCGGTGCTCGACGCCGCCATCGAGGCGGCCGGCACCCAGGAGCCCGCCGTCGGCTACGCCCTGGCCTACCCCGTGGGCGTCGCCGTCGCCATCCTCATCGTGGCCGGGGTCGTGGGGCGCACCTGGCCCGGGCGGCGCGACCCGCGGCCCGCCAGCGCCGACGGCATCACCGCCACCAGCGTCTACCTCCTCCAGCGGGTGGCCCTCGGCGAGATGAAGGCCTTCAAGGAGGGCAGCATCCGCATCTCCTACCTGGAGCGCGACGGCGAGACCCGGGTCGTGGCCCCCGGTGAGGAGCTGCTGCCCGGGGACAAGGTCGTCATCGTCGGGGCGCCGTCCGCCGTCGAGTCCGCCGTGCACGACCTGGGCACCGGGCTCAACAAGTGCCTGGCCAAGGACCGCACCGTCGTCGACTTCCGGCGCCTGACCGTCTCCTCGACGCGGGTGGCCGGGCGCACCATCGCCGAGGTGGACATGCCCGGGCGCTTCCAGGGCGTCATCACCCGCGTCAAGCGCGGCGACCTGGACTTGCTGGCCCGTGAGGACCTCGTCCTGGAGCTCGGCGACCGGGTGCTGGCGGTCGTCCCCAGTGACGAGCTGGAGAAGGCCGCCGACTGGTTCGGCGACTCCGAGCGCTCCATCGCCCAGATCGATGCCTTCTCCGTCGGGGTAGGCATGGCGCTCGGCGTGCTCCTGGGGCTGGTGGCGATTCCGCTGCCCGGCGGCATCACCCTGCGGCTCGGGGTGGCGGCCGGGCCGCTCGTCGTCGGCATGGTCCTGGGGTGGGTGGGGCGCACCGGGCCCTTCGTGTGGGGGCTGCCGCATGCCGCCAACTCCACCATCCGGCAGCTGGGACTGCTGTTCTTCCTGGCCGCGATCGGGCTGGCCTCGGGGCCGGACTTCGCGGCCTCGGCCTTCTCGATGACGGGGCTCAAGGTGGGGGTGCTCGCCGCGCTCATCGTGGCAGTCAACGCGATCATCCTGCTGGCCGGGGCGCGGTGGGCCGGGGTGTCCGCGCAGCGCGCCGCCGGCGGCCTGGCCGGGCTCGTCGGGCAGCCCGCGATCCTCGCCTTCGCCCTGTCCAAACGCGATGACGAGCGCATTGAGGCCGGCTACGCGACCCTGTTCGCCCTGGCCATCGTCGTCAAGATCGTCATGGTTCAGGTCCTCGTGGCGCTGTAGGTGCGTGCATCGGGTCGCGATGATGGTGCGGAGTGCCGGTGACGTAATCGGCTGTCGATCTGGCGCCGAGGAACGTAACGGTGTCCAAATCTGTGACAAAGGCGGGGGCAGGCGCTGAGCGTGTCAGATGAAACCGCATGGTCCTGCGGTTCCTGCTGCTCAGTAAAAGGTGCTTGGACCTCTTTGTCACAGATTTGGACACGTACGCCTCTGTCGCGACCTGCTGAGGCCGCGTGATACGGGCCGATGCGGACGATCAGTCGGCGGCGTCGCGCTCGGCGAAGACCTCGCGGGCCACGAAGGTGGCGTTGAGCGCCCGCGGGAAGCCGGCGTAGACCGAGGCGTGCAGGATCGCCTCGACGATCTCCTCGCGGGTCAGCCCCACGTTGAGCGCAGCCCCGATGTGGATCCTCAGTTGCGGCTCGCAGCCACCCAGGGCTGTGAGCACGCCGATCGTGACGAGCTGGCGGCTGCGCGGGTCCAGGCCGGGGCGGGCGTAGACGTCCCCGAAGCCGAAGGCCGCGATGTGGTGGCCGAGCGCCGGACTGATGTCCGCCAGGGAGTCGATGACGGCCCGGGCGGCCTCGCCGTCGACCGAGCGGGCGACCTCCAGGCCGCGCTCGCGCCGGGCCAGGTTCTCGGGGCTGTTGACGTCGTGCTGGGGGTGAGTGGTCTCAGCGGTCATGAGGGGTTCTCCTTGTCAGTGTCGAAGGTGTCGATGTCGTGTGCGGTGGCCTGCTCCTGCAGCTCCCGCGTGTAGGCGGCGATCTTGTAGTCGGTGGCGGACAGGGCGAGCTGGAGCTCATCGATCCGGGTGCGCAGGACACGGCGGTGCTCGGTGAGCATGGCCAGGCGCTCGGATACCGTGTCCCGACCGGCCTCGACCATGTCGACATAGCGCTGCAGGTTGCTGATCGTCATGCCCGAGGTACGCATCCGGGTAAGAAAGACCAGGCGCCGTACGGCCGTGGCGTCGTAGCGGCGGTACCCGGAGGCGTCGCGCCCGACCCGCACGAGCCCGATCCGCTCGTAGTAGCGCAGCGTGTGGGCGCTGACTCCCAGGCGGTCGGCGGTGGTTGCGATGTCCCATCCGGCCGCACCGGGCCCGGCCGCCGGTCCGATGTCGTCGCTGCGTGGGACGGAGGCGAGCCGCAGCACCTCGCGGAGCCGGGCGTCGTCGGGCCCGCTGCCTGGGGCGATCGTGCTGGTCATGCCTGAGACCGTAGAGCTTCGAGTGCGCTCGAAGGCAAGAACGCTTGGAGCGGCGGTCCGGGCGGCGCGAGGCTAGCCTGGCCGCATGCTTGTCGCCTTCTCCGTGTCCCCGACCACTACTGACGCTCCCGACGGGTCTGTCTCCGAGGCGGTGGCCCGGGCTGTGCGCGTGGTGCGCGACTCCGGCCTGCCCCGTGAGACGACCTCGATGTTCACCACGGTCGAGGGCGAGTGGGACGAGTGCATGGACGTGGTCAAACGGGCCTGCGAGGCGGTCGCCGAGGTGAGCCCGCGCGTGGCGCTCGTCCTCAAGGCCGACATCCGCCCCGGCTGGACCGGCCAGATGACCGCGAAGGTCGAGCGCGTCGAGGCCCGCCTGCGCCAGGCCGACTGAGCGGCGCCCGGCAAACCGACCAAAACTTCACAAACGACGCGGCTCCGGGTCGATTCTGAAGATTCTGTCGAAGTGTGGGTGGGGAGGGAGGCGCGGGGTGTCAGCGACTCATCCGAGCAGAGCCAGGACGACCGCGGCGCTGCGGGCGGCGGCCTCCTCGGCGGCGATGTGGAAGTCCTGGCCCGCCTCGGGGCCGCACAGGTCGGACACGCCGCGCACCGAGACGAAGGGGATGCCAGCGCCCGCCGCCACCTGCGCCAGCGCTGTCGACTCCATGTCCGTGCTCAGTGCTGTGGGGAAGACCTCGCGGGTGTCGGCCACGTTCGCCGCCGTCACGAAGGAGTTGCCGGCCAGCATCTGACCGACGCGCAGCCGCGCCGAGCCCGACGACGCGGTAGCGCCGCGCAGGGCCTCCTGGCCCACCTGCTCCAGACGCTCCAGCAAAGCCGGGTCGCCGGTGAAGGTTTCTGGCTGGCCCGGGGTCTGGCCGCGGGCGTAGCCGAAGGCGGTGGCGTCGGCGTCGGTGTAGGCCAGGCTCGCCGAGGCGCACACGTCGCCGACCTCGACCTGCCGGCCGAGTCCGCCGGTGGTTCCCGCCGAGATGACGGCGCTGGGACGGACCCGGGCCAGGACCGTCGCCAGCGCGCTCGCAGCCGCCACGAGCCCGATGCCGCTGCGCACCACGATGAGCTCGCGCTCGTCGCCGGGAAGCTGGAGGGACCAGGCGCGTGCGGCCCCCGGCAGGGTCGGGGCCTGGGCCGCCGCGCGCTCGGGCAGGGCGTCGAGGAAGGGCTGGACCTCCTCGGCCATGGCGCAGGAGACGATGACGGGCGCGGCACAGGTGCGACTCACACGCGGAGCCTACAGGGGTGGCCGAGCCCTGAAAGTGTCCAGATGGGACGACTTTGGCGGCTGATCGCAGCCACTAGCAGGAAGTAACAGGGCGATGACCTGGGCTTTTGTCAACCGCGGTGCGGCTGCCGTGATTCAAAGTCGTCCCAGATGGACAGAATCGCTGCATGGTGACTTTGCCGGTGTCGTTGCTCTGAAGACATGCTGCCGTCACATGCCCGCGGGTCAAGAGCTGGGGCGTCTGGTTCCTGGGCGGGGTAGATACGGCGGGATGCGCCCGCCAACGATCCAGGTGACGGTTCCCTCCGGTTCGTCTGCCGTGCTCGTCGCACTCGGAACCTATGAGGTAAGAGCGCCATCACCCTGCCTGGAGCGGGATGATCGGGGTGATCCCCATGCGCATGGCGATGGGGGCGACAATTTCGACCGTGTTGTGCTGGAGGACCTGTTGGCTAGTCAGACGCACTGGAACGTGACTCGCGGTGAGTGCGGCCTGGTCGCGCAGGTGGTCGTGCTCCCAGTCGAGATGGGAGGAGTGAAAGGCGTAGCCGTCCGTCTCGATGAGAAGTGCTGGGTGACTGTCTGCTCGAAGCGCCTTGGTGTCGGGCGTGAGACCGGGGATGAGGTCGTGTGGATGAGTTGTCAGCACCAGATCCACCTCTCCAACGCCCGGGACGAACACTGCCGTTGCCGGCCGGTATCCCGCCTCTTCCAGCTCGTAACGAGCGATCGTCTCCAGAAGAGAGCGGGCATCGGGGAGCGACCGCGACACAAGCGTGCGGGAGCGGTGGTTTCGCGGACCCCGTAGGAGGCTCTCAAGCTGAGAACGGGTCGTCAGGCCAAGTCGAAGGGCCGCATCGAGCGCGATGAGTGCATCAAGCTCATCCGCACAACGCAGGTAACAGATGAGTGCCTGCTCCACGGGTGCCACCGGTGCCGCATCTGCGGCGGGCAGAATGAGTCCACTCAACCGATGGGTGACGACGCGTCCGATTGCGTCCGGTATGTGACCCTGGTTGCAGGGGATGGCGATATGCAACGTTGTGGGCGCTGATTGCAGCGGTAGGCCGTAGTGCTGCATCGCGTGGGCGCAGGTGACGACACCCCTGATGCGTCGGCAGAGGATGAAACGAGGATCGGCGCCCTTCAGCGCGGCCACGTGGTTCGGGTGAAGAGTGACGAGCCCGTCGGCGGCGGCTCGGGCAACCAGACGACGCTCGGTCCGCGTGCTGCACAGCGTGCTCAGGCGCGCTGCTCCCTGGTGAGCGGCGAGACGCGCCAGCAGTCCCTCGATCCTGGATGACTTATCCATACGTAAATGATGTCAAACATCGTCAAAACGTGCCTTGTTGGAGTGGGGGGTTGTGGACTGAGGTGTGTCCGTTTTGTCCAGAGGGGACGGCTTTGACGGCCGATCGCAGCCACGATCAGGAAGTAACAGGGCGATGACCTGGGCTTTTGCAAACCGCGGTGCGGGTGCCGTGATTCAAAGTCGTCCCATCTGGACAGATTCGCCGCACGGCAGCTCTGTCGAGGCGCTGTAGAGAGCGTGCAGTGGGGGTTGGTGGGGCGGTGGCCTTCTGTCGGGGTGGAATCCTCGCTTCGCCAGGAGGCAAGCTCTGGTGCGGGGCGACGTCAGGCGTCGCCGGCTTGCGTCGGCGTGCTCAGCCCGATGATGACCGCCTCGATGAGGTCGCGCAGCCTGCCACAGTCGATGTTCGCGGCGATCGAGTCCATGAAGAGCAGGCTGACGATATCGGCCAGGCTCGCCGTGGGGACGGTGGGGCGGCGCCCCATGCGGGCGAGAACCTTCTCAACCGTCCCGGACAGTCTGGCGGTGAAATCGGCGCGCGCTGTGCCGGGGATCGTCGGGCTGTCGGGGTTGCGCAGCTGGAAGAGGGAGTACTCCGTGGTCAGCAGGTAGATAGTGCGGGCCTCGGGGCGGATGGCCTTGAGCAGCTCCATGAGCGAGTCCATCGTGGGGGAGCCCTCGAAGGAGTCGATGGCCTGCGTGACCCGTGACAGCAAGGTGTTGGAGCGCGTGACGATGGCCTCGGTGAGGATGTCCTGGAGCGAGGAGTAGTTGGAGTAGAAGGCGCCCCGGGTGAAGCCGGCCTGCTTGACGACGTCGTCAATGCGAGTGCTGGCGATGCCTTTGGAGGCAACGATGTCCGCAGCCGCCTCGATGAGGCGGGCGCGGGTGTTCTCCCGCTTGCGCAGCGTGCGCTCGGCGGCGGGCGGGTCGGTGCTCGGTGTCATGAGACCGCCCACCATACCGGCGCCGTGGGGGTGCGAGGAGTCACAACGTCCTGGGTTTCAATACATGAATGTATCCAGTACGTTTGCGTATCGAATTCGATCATCTCCGTACCTTCTGGAAGGCCTGCCATGTCCAACTTCCTCTTATCCCTGGGGCGATGGTGCGCTCGTCACGCCACCCGGGTCCTCGCCGCCTGGGTGCTGCTCATCGCTGCCCTCGGCGGCGTTGTCGCCACTACCGGCATCCAGCTCGACGACACCTTCACCATCTCCGGCACCGAGTCGATGCGGGGCCTGGAAGTCCTCTCCGACCGGCTGCCCCAGGCGGCCGGCACCAGCGAGCAGGTCCTCATCACCAGCTCCAACGGCCGCATCGAGAACCACGCCCCGGCGGTCAACGCCTTCGCCCTTCGGGCCTCACAGATCGACGGCGTCGCCACGGTCTCCCCACCTTTCGGGGACAAGGCCGCCGGGGTCGCGCCAACCGTCTCCGCCGACGGCACCCACGTGCTCGTCCAGGTGCAGACGGACGCCTCGGTCGGCTCCATCACCACCGGAACCACGCCGAAGGCCAAGACCGTCGCCCAGGACCTCGACACCCTTGCCGAGCGCGCCGAGGCCATGGACCCGTCTCTGACGGTCCAGCGCAGCGGCAACATCGACCAGGAGGTGGGGATCGGCATCTCCGCCGTTGAGCTCGTCGGCGTCGCCATCGCCGCGATCGTCCTGCTCATCACCTTCGGCTCCCTCGCAGCCGCGGGTACCCCGCTCGTCGCCGCCGCCGTCGGAGTGGGCGTCGGCATGCTCGGCATCCTCGCGACGGCGAGCATCACCGACATCAACTCCACCACCCCGGTCCTGGCCGTCATGATCGGACTGGCGGTCAGCATCGACTACGCCCTGTTCATCGTCTCGCGGGCGCGCGAGTACCTCGCCGACGGCGTCGATCCGGCCGAGGCCGCCGGGCGGGCCACCGCCACCTCCGGAGGGGCCGTCGTCTTCGCCGGCACCACGGTCATCGTGGCCCTGTGCGGTTTGAGCGTGGCCGGCATCAGGTTCCTGACCACGATGGGCCTGGCCTCGGCGGCGGTCGTGGCGGTGGCCGTGCTCGTGGCCCTGACGGTCGTCCCCGCACTCATCGGCCTCCTCGGTCAGCGCCTGCTCCCGCGTCGCCGCAAGGCCGCCGACGTCGGTGCGGACGCGGACCGGAGGCCGGCGTCCCGCTGGGTGCGCACGGTGACCCGCCGCCCCTGGGTGACCATCGGCGCCGTCGTCGTCCTCCTGGGACTGTGCGCCGTCCCCGCCAGCGGCCTGCGCCTGGCCCTGACCGACAACGGCTTCGCCGAGAAGGGGACGCAGCAGCGCGAGACCTACGACGCCGTCGCCGCGGCCTACGGCGAGGGCTACAACTCCCCGATCGTCGTGATCGCCGACGTCTCTCAGCCCTCCGGTTCGGTCGCCGCCGTCCAGGGCCTGGCCCATGACCTCTCCCAGCTCGACGGTGTCGAGGGAGTCTCCCTGGCCACTCCCAACGAGGACGGGACGCTCGCCTTCGTCCAGCTCCGCCCCGAGAAGTCGCAGACCGACCCCTCCACGATGGAGCTCGTGCGCAACATCCGTTCCCACGCCGGTGATTACGAGAGCCGCTACGGACTCACCAACGTCATGGTCACCGGCCAGACCGCCGTCGCGATCGACGTCGCCGAGGAGCTCAACGCCGCCCTCATCCCCTTTGGCATCGTGGTGGTGGGCCTCTCGCTCATCCTCCTCATGGTGGTCTTCCGCTCCATCGCCGTTCCCGTGACCGCGACCCTCGGGTACCTGCTGTCACTGGGTGCGGGCATGGGGGCCGTGGGCGCCGTCTTCGGCTGGGGCTGGGCGGCCGACCTCCTGGCGGTCTCCAAGGTCGGTGCCGTCATCTCCTTCCTGCCGGTCATCGTCATGGGAGTCCTGTTCGGGCTGGCCATGGACTACCAGGTCTTCCTCGTCTCACGCATGCGCGAGGAGTGGACCCGACGGCGCGGTGACGCGGCTGCCGCGACGCCCGAGGCTCGCCGTGAGGCGGCCGTGGCGGCGGTCGAGGCGGGGTTCCAGGGCAGCGCGAAGGTCGTGGTGGCGGCGGCCGTCATCATGATCGGCGTCTTCATGGCCTTCGTCCACACCGACAACGTGTACGTCAAGCCCATCGCCCTCGGCCTGACCGTCGGGATCGCCGCCGACGCCTTCCTCGTGCGCATGACCCTCATCCCCGCGCTCATGACGGCGCTGGGGGAGAAGGCCTGGTGGCTGCCGGCGTGGCTGGACCGGCTGCTCCCCGTCGTCGACGTCGAGGGGGAGGGCCTGGAGCAGGCGCTGGAGCAGGAGGAGGCCGGCGCCGGCCAGTCCGCCCGACCGGTGACGGACTGCTCGGACGATGAGGGCGAGGATTCTGAGGGCGCCGAGGACGCCGAGGGTAGGCAGGCCGCTGTCGTGTCCTGAGACTGGTGGCCGCGGTGTCTGGCGAGGGCGGGTCAGGTGGATTGCTGCCGGCCCGCCCTCGCCGGGGACATTGCGCGCGACCGGGTGCGTGTCCTTCCGGGTGGGGGCATTCGACGCCGTCGGGGACAGGAATCCCGTCCCCGGCCGCGCAGGATGTCCCCGCACGCATTGGACCGGTCCACCGGGCCTCGCTTCGTCCCACCGCTGGGCCTTGCCTTGCCGCGCCCCATCACCAGGACCCGGGGCCCGCTGTGTTCCGGCGGCTCGTGGTCTACGACGGCCTACTGACCGGCGCCCTCGTCGTCCCGGGAGCCCGTGGCGGCGGTGACGGCCGCCGCCGGGTTGATGGGCAGCGCCCGGCGGGACTGGTCGCGGCGCAGCAGGAAGTTCCCCAGCCGGATCGGCCAGGCCACGTGGTTGATCCGCGGCCAGCGCAGCATGACGTAGTCGACGGCGTCGTCTATCTCCAGGCGCCGCGTCGAGTTGCCGACCCGCACCCACAGCGCCGCCCCGTCGCGCCCCTTGGCCGGCTTGAGGTAGACCGGCAGCGGGGACGGGGGCGCCGTCACCCGGCACACCTCCGCGGTCCCGTCCGGTGTGGGCGCGAAGTCCACCTGCGGCAGCGCCGCCGCGTTCGTGCCCATGCGCGTGCGCCACATGCCGCGCAGCCACAGCTCGAAGCGGTCGGCGTCGGGCTGCTTGAGGGTCGCGTAGTCGGGGCCGAGCCCAATGAGGTTGCCGCCGTCATCGACGCCGAGCAGGAGCGTGCCGCCCGCGGAGTTCATGAAGGCCGCCACCGTCTTGGCCACGATCTCCTCCATCGCCTCATCGCGCTTGTCTGTGCGCAGGTTCCAGCGGGCCGAGGACTTGAACTCCAGGCGGTCGGACTCGCCCATCTGGGCGACTTCCGCGATCGGCAGCAGGGTGCGACGGTGCTGGACGCGCGCCAGCACCGCGGAGGTCGCGACCAGCACCACGACTGCCACGCCGCAGGAGGTCGCCAGCATCTTGACCGAGAACAGGTCGCCCTCGTCGAAGATCCACCCCGCCAGCAGCAGCCCCAGCCACAGGCCGATGAGTGCGATGAGCGTGGCCTCCGCATCCGACACGGAGACCCGTCCGCGCAGCAGGAACCGCGTCACCTGTCCCACGAGGTAGGACAGCAGGAGCAGCAGCGGCTGGGCGATGACCCACCAGATGAGGATGGGGTTGGCGGGATTGGCGATGACGGTGCTCTCCATGGTTGTCAATGCTTCTCGTCGCTTTTCGGGAAATCGGTGGGTTGGCGTCCCAGTGGGCGCGTGCGGAACAGCGTCAGGATACGGTGCCGGCCCCGTCGATCCGGGCCCGACGTCGGAGCCCGGCGACGGCGCGACGTCTCACCCCGTCACTGTGCCGGGCCCGGTGTTGTCAGACTGTGAGGACTGTCCTCTCCTCGGCTCCTGGTCTTGGCGGCTGTGTCAGGCCATGACCTGCGTCCACTCCTCGCGGGCGGCGAGGAAGTCGCGCACCGCCTCCTGGGCGGCGGCCAGCGAGTGGTTCGCCCCCCAGCCGCACTGGACCTCGTTGGCCGCCGGCACCTCCTGGGCGGAGAGGATGTCGCGGAAGGTCGCCTCCAGCAGCGGCAGGAACTCCTCGGTCCCCACCCCCAGCATGA